>NZ_JBSSDE010000020.1:0-55804 GCF_054060435.1 Thermostichus sp. MS-CIW-34
GACTCCGTCCCGCTGACGCGAACAGAGATAGGCAGGATGCGATCGCTTCTTTCCTGAACCATGTTCAGGAGAGTTCAGCGTGAATGTATCAGATACTGGGAATAGAGGAGACGCTAGGTCTAGCTCAGGGGAGCGGATCTGCGTCCAGGGATCCCGACAGGCTCCTCGGCAATTGGGGCAGAAAGCGGAGGTTAAGAGTGGCTACACAAACATTGGTGATGGATGCAGTGGAGCAGTTGGGCCTGCGGGTCACGCTGGGAGATATTGCATCCAGCACGGGCTTGGCTCTACACGAGGCCAAACAAGAGCTGCTGAATTTGGCCCAAAAGGCGGAGGGGCATCTCCAGGTTTCCCGGCAGGGGGAGATTACCTACGTTTTTCCACCGGATTTTCGCAGCATTCTCAAGCGCAAGGAGCAGCAGGATCGGCTAGCAGCCCTGCGTCGCCGGTTGTGGGGGGGCTTCCTCTATGGGTTGCGCATCTCCTTTGGCATTCTGCTGGTGGTGTCAATTGTCTTGATTGTCCTAGCGTTGATTGCCTTGCAAATGGCCAGCAGCCGCGAGCAGGACAATCGCAGCCGGTCGCGGGGGATAGGGTTTTATTACTTCCCCAACCTTTGGATCGGCAACCCCTTCTGGGATCCCTATCCCTACTATGGCAGCTACTCCGGTCGGACGCGCCCCCGCCAGCCGCAAAAATCCGAGCTGAACTTCCTGGAAGCGGTGTACAGCTTCCTCTTTGGGGACGGGGATCCCAATGCCAACCTGGAGGAGGAGCGCTATGCCCTCATTGGCCAACTGATTCGTGCCAATGGGGGGGTGATCGCAGCGGAACAGGTGTTGCCCTACCTGGATGTGGAGCCGGGATCCCCGGCCTTGGAATACGAAGATTACATGCTGCCCATTTTGCTCAAGTTCGACGGCCAGCCGGAGGTCAGCGAGGATGGGGACATTGTCTACCGCTTCCCAGAGCTGCAGGTGGCCGCCTCAGAGCGCAAGCCCAAGGGGATCCCTGAGGTGTTGCAGGAGAAACCTTGGGTGTTCAGCCGGGCCACGCCTGGTCAACTGACCCTGGCAGGAGGCTTGGGAGTTCTCAATTTCTTTCTGGCCGCCATTCTCTATGGGGCACGGGAGGAGGTGGCAGCGGCAGCCGGCAGCAATGCTTTTTTGGCCTTCATCTACCCGTTGATCGGCTTCCTCTTCCTCTACGGCACGCTGTTTTTGGCGGTGCCCGCCGTTCGGTGGTTGACCTTGCAAATCCGCAACCAGGGAGTGGAGCGTCGCAATCGTGTCCGGCAGCTTTGGCGAGAGCATCTGCAGCATCCCACAGAGGCGCTGCTGCGCAAACTCAACTTTGCCCGCCGCTTCCGCCGTCAAGAAGTTGTGCCAGAGTCGGACACCATTTACTCAACCGACCGGGATTTGATCGAGCAGCGGGACTACCGTCTGGACGAGCCGGCATTCCGCCAACTTTTGGAATCCAAAGCTCAGCAGGATCGCCCCGAAACCGAACAAGTGCGCAAGCCGCGTCCCCTCTAGAGAGGTCATGGCCGTTGGGCAAACTCCCGGTCTGCCGTTTGAGCTGAGACCCATTCGAGTTTCTTGCCCAGCCGGAGAATCCGGCGCTTGGGTTTGCTTGGACTTTTTTCTCCCCCGGAGAACTCACAGCAACCACTCGGAGACCCGCTCCCCCACCTTCTGCAAATCCAGAGGAATGGCCACCGCCTTGCCCATACGAGGTCTCTGACGGGTGGCTTCGATTTCCCGACGCACCGCTTCCCACACCCCCCAAGCCTGCAAATGGGCCAGCACGTTCTCCAAGTGGGCCAGATACTCCGCCTCGCTCAAGGGAAAGGAGGGCTGCTCCAGGTAGCGCCACATCACCAGCAGCACCACCTTCTGCTGGATACGGCGCAACTGTACGTCGTAGGAACAGCCCCACTTCTCGCGCAACAAAGCTTGAAAGTCGGATCCCTTCATCAGACTTGTCTGAGGCTGGCTTGGATCTGGCTCCAATCGCGCTGGGTGGGCCGCTCACCTTGGGAAGGAAGGCCACGGCCTCTTACAGCGTTGCATTTCTTAACGATATTGGCCAGAGGGGTCGGTTAGGATGATGTCGCTTGTCAACGAACGTTAAAACTTCTCAGGTCTGCATTTGCCATTATGACGGAAGCGGTTAGCAACTTTGAAGCGCCCCCCATGAGCCGGCGGGTTCTTCTCAATGCCCTGCTCAGCGGCTCTGTGGGAGTCGTGGTGGTGGGCGCCCTCTACCCGGTGGTGAAGTACTTTATCCCGCCCTCTTCCGGTGGAGGGGGTGAGGGCCTCATAGCTCAGGACGCTCTCGGCAAGCCCATCAGTGTCAGTGAGCTGTTGGCCACCCATGCCGCTACGGATCGGGTGCTGGCCCAAGGTTTGAAGGGGGATCCCACCTACATCGTGATCGACAACGGGGCGGTGGCCAACTATGGCCTCAACGCGGTTTGTACCCACCTCGGTTGCGTGGTGCCCTGGAATGTGGGGGAAAACTTGTTTAAGTGCCCTTGCCACGGATCCCAGTATGCGGCCAATGGCAAGGTGATCCGGGGACCGGCTCCCCGCTCGCTGGAGCTGGTGAGCGCCACTGTGGATGGCGACAACGTTCGCTTCAGCCCCTGGCAAGGCCCTGATTTCCGGGAGACCTAAAGGGCAAGGGATCCCGCCGGTTCTGCCCAGGCAATTGCGTCAGCGGTGCGGAGCACCTTTCCAGTCCAACTGTTGACCGGCCCCTGATCTCCCTGATCTAGAAGGATGGTGAGGTAAGGATCCTGGCTGTGCCGGCTTTTGCCGAACGATTTGGGGCAAATTGTCGAGATGGCTGTTCCAAGACTGTGTCCTAAACCTGTGATGGAAATTCATTCTGAGCTGAGAGTTATGAAGCGAATCTGCTTGGCCTTCTGTGGGCTGCTGCTGTTGCTGGGGATGGGGGCACGTCCGGCGGCAGCCTACCCCTACTATGCCCAGATGGCCTACGACAACCCCCGCGAGGCGACTGGAAAAATTGTCTGTGCCAACTGCCACCTGAACGCCATGCCCACTCGCGCCGAGGTGCCCCAGGCCGTCACCCCCGGCCAGGTGTTCACCATCAAAGTTGGGATCCCTTATGACCTAAGCAAGCAGCAGGTGCTGGCAGACGGCAGCAAGGGTGGGTTGAATGTGGGCGCGGTGGTGGTCTTGCCGGAGGGCTTCCGTTTAGCCACCGAAGCCGAGATGACCGAGGAACAACGGCAAGAAACTGCCGAGACCTACATCACCCCCTACAGCGACGCGAAGCCCAACATCCTCCTGGTCGGGCCTTTGCCGGGCGAGCAGCATCAAGAAATCGTCTTTCCAGTGGTGGCCCCTGACCCGAAAGAGGATCCCTCGGTGGCCTTCATGAAGTATCGCGTTTACATTGGGGCCAACCGGGGTCGCGGTCAGCTTAACCCCGACGGCAGCCTCAGCAACAACAACGTTTTCCGCGCTCCGGCCACCGGGCGTCTGGTCAACATCGCCACCCTCAACTCCGATATCAGCGATCTGCCGGCTGAATTGGCCAGCCTGGTGCCCCCGGAATACGAGCTGCCGGGCACGAGAGTTCTCAGCTTCGAGAGCGAAAGTGGGATCCAAAACCTGGTGGTGCCGCCTGGGCCGGAACTGGTGGTTGCCGTTGGCGACAGCGTCAAAGAAGGGGATCCCGTCACCAACAATCCCAATGTGGGCGGCTTTGGCCAGGTGGAGCGGGATCTGGTGCTGCAAAGCCCGGATCGGGTGAAATGGCTGGTGGCCTTCCTGGCAGCCATTACCATTACCCAGGTGCTGTTGGTGCTGAAGAAAAAGCAGGTGGAGCTCATTCAAGCCGCCGAAATCCTCGGCTAGCTCAAGCTCTTTCCTGGCCTGCACCTCGGAGGTATCCGAGGTGTTTTTTGTTCTGTAGGGCTGATAGCAGTCGTGGTGTAGGGCTGATAGCAGTCGTGGTTTTTATTACCATCTATTTCAACTGCTCGCCCTAGCGGGCCGGAGGCCTTGTTCCCTGCCGCTAGCACCCTAGTCGACAACGGTTCTAAGGCAGCCTCAGCTCTCCTCTGATCACCAGCACCGCTTGCCCAGCAATCTCCACCCGTGATCCTCGATCTCGGCACCACAGCTCGCCCCCGCGGGCCGAGAGCTGGTGAGCCTTCAAATCAAGTCGGCCCAGGCGTTTGGCCCAATAGGGCATCAAAAGACACTGGGCGGATCCCGTCACTGGATCTTCCGGGATCCCCAGCCGAGGGGCAAAAACGCGGCAGACAAAATCCGGCCCATTCCCCAGAGCCGCCCCAGAGGCTGTGACGATCAACCCCGGAACGGGGAGTGCTTGAACCTGGGCCAGATCCGGTTGCACCTGCTGCACCTGTCCCGCCGAAGCCAGCACCGCCACCCCCATACCCCCGCGGTACAGCTCCACAGGTGGGATCCCCAAAGCCGCTGCCACCTGCTCCTTGGCTTCTGGCCAAGGTTCCGGAGTTTGAGCAGGAAAATCCATGGCCAGGCGATCCCCTTGCCGCCGCACCTGCAACAGGCCACTGCGGGTGGAAAAGGCTACCCTCTCCGCCTCAGGATGCACCTCGGTGAACAGCACATGGGCACCAGCCAAGGTGGCGTGGCCACAGAGATCCACCTCCGTCGTCGGCGTAAACCAGCGCAGCCCATAGTGGGGAACCTCGCCCTGGGATCCCTGGGGAAGTAAAAAAGCCGTCTCCGATACATTGTTCTCCGCCGCAATGGCTTGCATCAGCGCCTGCGGCAACTCCTGGGGCAGCAGACACACCGCTGCCGGATTGCCGCCGAAAGGCACCGCCGTAAATGCATCCACCTGAAAAAACGGGATCCGCACGTTCTCAACCCAGCCCAACTCAGGCCATGATCCCACACCGGCACCAAAAGTAGGGGGATCCGCACCCCGACCGTACCCGCCAAAAGCGGGATCCCACCGACAGAGGCTATTGTCAGGCCAGAAAGTTGGCTGATAAACTAGCACTCGTAAGTCGAGAGTGCTAAGTCGCTTCCCTTCGGGGAAGTGGAACTAATGGAAATGAAAACTTCAGCTTCGTGCTTTAGGATCACGGAGGACATTCGTCATGGCTGCAGTAGCTCTTAACGTCTCTACCCTGAAGCCGCTGGGCGACCGCGTGCTGGTCAAAATCGCTCAGCAGGACGAGAAAACCGCAGGTGGGATCTTCTTGCCGGACACTGCCAAGGAAAAGCCCCAGGTGGGGGAAGTGGTTGCTGTTGGCCCTGGCAAGCGCAACGACGAGGGCAAGCTGATCCCGATGGAACTGAAAGCCGGCGACAAAGTGCTCTACTCCAAGTATGCCGGAACCGAAGTCAAGCTGGGCAGCGATGAATATGTGCTGTTGGCGGAGCGGGACATTCTCGCCATTGTTCAGTAATGGTCAGTGATTCAGCAGCAGTTCAACGAACGATTGAATCCTTAAGACTCTGTTTCACCCTTACCTGCATTTGCATCGGAGAGGTTGACTATGGCCAAATCAATCATCTTCAGTGAAGAAGCCCGCCGCGCTCTAGAGCACGGCATGGATATTTTGGCAGAAGCCGTAGCCGTTACCCTGGGTCCCAAAGGGCGCAACGTCGTGCTGGAGAAGAAGTTTGGCGCCCCCCAAATCATCAACGACGGGGTAACCATTGCCAAAGAAATCGAGCTGGAAGACCACATTGAGAACACCGGCGTTTCCTTGATCCGTCAGGCGGCTTCCAAAACCAACGACACGGCTGGAGATGGCACCACCACGGCCACGGTCTTGGCCCACGCCATGGTGAAGGAAGGTCTGAAAAACGTGGCTGCCGGCGCCAACCCGATTGCCCTAAAGCGAGGGATCGACAAGGCGGTGAAGTTTTTGGTAGACAAAATCGCCGAGCATGCCCGCCCGGTGGAAGATTCCAAAGCCATTGCCCAGGTGGCGGCCATTTCCGCCGGTAACGATGAAGAGGTGGGCCGCATGATTGCCGAGGCCATGGACAAGGTGGGCCGCGAAGGGGTGATCTCCCTGGAAGAAGGCAAGTCCATGACCACCGAGCTGGAAGTGACGGAAGGGATGCGCTTCGACAAGGGCTACATCTCCCCTTACTTCGTCACCGATACCGAGCGGATGGAGGCGGTTCTGGAAAACCCCTACATCCTCATCACCGACAAGAAGATCACCCTGGTTCAAGACCTGGTACCGGTTTTGGAGCAAGTGGCTCGCGCCGGTCGTCCCCTGCTGATTATCGCCGAAGACATTGAGAAAGAAGCGCTGGCCACCCTGGTGGTGAACAAGCTGCGGGGTGTGCTGAGCGTGGTGGCGGTGAAAGCGCCTGGCTTTGGGGATCGCCGCAAGGCCATGCTGGAAGACATCGCCATCCTGACCGGTGGTGAGGTAATCAGCGAAGAGCGCGGCCTGAAGCTGGAGAACGCTCGCCTCGATTCCTTCGGCACTGCCCGTCGCGTCACGGTGACCAAGGACAACACCACCATCGTGGCGGAAGGCAACGAAGCGGCTGTGAAAGCCCGTTGCGAGCAAATTCGTCGCCAAATTGAGGAAACCGACTCCACCTACGACAAAGAAAAACTGCAAGAGCGCTTGGCCAAACTCTCCGGCGGTGTAGCGGTGATCAAAGTGGGCGCGGCCACCGAAACCGAGATGAAAGACCGCAAGTTGCGCCTGGAAGATGCCATCAACGCCACCAAAGCGGCGGTAGAAGAAGGGATCGTTCCCGGCGGCGGCACCACCTTGGCACACCTGATCCCGGTGGTGACTGAGTGGGCGCAAGCCAATCTGTCCGGCGATGAACTGGTGGGGGCCAACCTGGTCGCCCGCGCTCTGGGCGCTCCGCTGCGCCGCATTGCTGAGAACGCCGGCCAAAACGGCTCCATTGTGCTGGAGCGGGTGAAAGACAAGCCCTTCAACACCGGCTACGATGCCCAGAACGACGCCTTCGTGGATATGTTCGAAGCGGGCATTGTAGACCCGGCCAAGGTTACCCGTTCCGCCCTGCAAAACGCCGCTTCCATTGCGGGGATGGTGCTGACCACCGAAGCAATCGTGGTGGACAAGCCCGAGCCCAAAACCAACACGCCGGCAAGCAGCGGCAGCGGCATGAGTGACTACGACTACTGATCTGTTGATTGCCACAGGGAGGCGGATCCCTGAGGCTCACCGAAGAGCCCATGGGCACTTCGCTTCCTGGCCAGGCATCTTGGATGAATCTTTCGGGATCCCCTGGTGGGATCCCTTTTTTATGGATTTTTATTTTTTATCAAGACAGGCGAGCTGGCGGGATCATTCCCAATACCCATGCAACAGCAGCGCAACTGTCTGTGACGTTGATCCCCCTCTACCTTTGGGAGAGGGGCTGGGGGTGAGGGCGCCGGAGCCATGCAATCGGGAACTGCCTCAAACTGGTTTTTTGATAACGACTCTGATTCTGTCCAACTTGAAGAGAAGGGGAAGGCGGTGTGGCTCAGTTGATCTGCATTGGCCTGGATCTGGCCTGGTCAACCCGCAACCCTTCCGGTCTGGCCACGCTGCGAGTCCAGCTCGGGGATCCCGGCAGGCAAAACTTGACAGGCCATCTGGTCGATAGCCGCATTCTCCAAACGGATGAGGAGATCCTGGACTACATTCAAGCTCAGGCGGGCGAAGATCCCTGCTTGGTGGCGGTGGATGCCCCCCTGCGCGTCCCCAACCTCAGCGGACAGCGACGGGCCGAGGCCGAACTGAACCGGGTGTTTCGCGCCTATGCAGCCGGGGCCCACCCGGCCAACCGCCGGCTTCTAGAAAAAAACGGCCAGGTGAGAGGGGAAGCCTTGGTGCAAGCCCTAGCCAGTTATGGCTTTCGGGAGCAGGCCAGCATCGAGCGAGGAAAACTTACCCGCCAAGTGACCGAGGTCTTCCCCCACAGCGCCTTGGTCAGTCTCTTCGGCCTCAGCCGCACCCTGAAATACAAGGCCCGCCCCCGACGCACCTGGCCAGAACGGCAACAAGCTTGGCAACTTTACCAGCATCATCTGCGCTCTCTGGCTGCCGCTGACCCGGCTCTCCAGGATCACGAAGAGCTGCTCCAAGTGGAGGTGGGATCCCTCAAGGGCCGTCGGCTCAAAAACTACGAAGATCAAGTGGATGCCTTGATGTGTGCTTACATCGCCCTCTACGGGTTCCGCTGGGGATCCGAGCGCTGCCGCAGTTTCGGCAACCTGCAAGAAGGGCACATTTTCACGCCCTTGCCCCCTCGAACCTCTGAGGCTGATTGAGACCCGCTCCGGGATCGCAGGTGGAAATCCCAACCAGAAGAACAAGACTCTCGCTGGCCTTGGATCCCCCCTTGGCGGCATGATAAGAACAAGGATCCGCAGAACAGGGGAACAATGGACGTGCAACTGGGCCGCAATCGGCAGGCGAGACGCGCTTATGGGCTGGATGAGATCGCTCTGGCTCCGGGCAGGCGAACGCTGGATCCCAGCCTGGTGGACACCCACTTCACTCTGGGAGGGATCCAACGGCAAATCCCCATCATCGCCAGCGCTATGGACGGCGTGGTGGATGTGCGAATGGCCATTTTGCTCTCGGAGCTGGGGGCCTTCGGGGTGCTGAACCTGGATGGCATCCAAACCCGCTACGCCGATCCCGATGAGGTTTTGGCTCAGATCGCGTCGGTGGGCAAAGACGAGTTTGTGCCTCTGATGCAGCGCCTCTACAGCGAACCTGTAAAGCCGGATCTGATTCAAGAGCGCATCCGCCAGATCAAAGCTGCTGGCGCCATTGCCGCCGCTAGCTGCGTGCCCGCCCACGCCGCCCAATACGGCCCCCTGGTGGCGGAAGCCGGGGGGGATCTGTTTTTCGTCCAGGCCACGGTGGTTTCGGTGCACCACAAGGTTCCCGAAGGCATGGAACTGCTGGATCTGGCCCAATTTTGCCGGTCGATGCCCATTCCTGTTGTGGTGGGCAACTGCGTTACCTACGATGTCGCTCTGGAGCTGATGCAGGCCGGAGCTGCCGGTGTCTTGGTGGGGATCGGCCCTGGCGCTGCCTGTACCTCCCGAGGCGTGTTGGGGGTGGGGGTACCACAGGCTACAGCGATTGCCGACTGTGCCGCTGCACGGGAGCAGTTTTTGGCGGAAACCGGCACCTATGTCCCTGTGATTGCCGATGGGGGATTGGTGACCGGTGGCGACATTTGCAAGGCCATCGCCTGTGGAGCGGACGCAGTGATGATCGGATCCCCCTTGGCCCGCGCCCATGAAGCCCCCGGTCGCGGCTTTCATTGGGGCATGGCCACCCCCAGCCCCATCTTGCCCCGCGGCACCCGCATCCGCGTGGGATCCACCGGCACCCTAGAAGAAATCTTGCGCGGCCCCGCCCGCCTGGACGACGGCACCCACAACCTCTGGGGCGCCCTGCGCACCAGCATGGCCACCCTGGGGGCTGCCAATCTCCGAGAAATGCAGCAGGTGGAGATCTGCATCGCCCCCTCCCTCCTGACCGAGGGCAAGGTGTACCAGAAGGCGCAGAGCTTGGGTATGGGGAAATAGTCCTTTGGGAATGCTAAACTCGGTGGACTGGGATCCCTCGGGGGCGGTTAGCTCAGCGGTAGAGCGCCTGCCTTACAAGCAGGATGTCACTGGTTCGAGTCCGGTACCGCCCATCCCCACCGGAGCTTGCAGCTTGAGAGCTCTGTCTCAGTTTGAGATACACCCGCTAGCCAGAGCCGGATCCCTGAGGTAGAGTAGTGGATATCGAGCCTCGATCATCTACCGCAGTTGGGTCTTGCATTGAGTCTTGCCCAGAAAGTGTGTAAAGTGGTAGACGATGTGGACTTCGGCTGTATTATGTCTTCCCAGAGTCCCCAATTGCCAGGCTCGTTATTGAGGTAGGCAGTTTGTCGCTTCCATGAGGACACTTCTACAGCCAAAAAGGTGTGAGGAAAAGAACAAGGAGAGAAACATGCCCGCGAAACACGCGAACTACTGGAAAACGCTGCTGGCCGGCACTCTGGGTGCAGCAGCGATCCTGACCCCTGGAGTGGCTTATGCCCAAGCTACCGGGCCGGTCACCTCCATCTCTGAGCTTTCGGATGTGCAGCCCACCGACTGGGCCTTCCAAGCGCTGCAATCCTTGGTGGAGCGCTACGGCTGTATTGCCGGCTACCCCGACCGCACCTTCCGCGGCAACCGGGCCATGACCCGCTTTGAGTTTGCCGCCGGTATGAACGCCTGCTTGGATCGCATCAATGAGTTGATTGCAGCCGGTTTGGCCGACAAAGTCTCCAAGGAAGACTTGGCCACTCTGCAGCGCTTGCAAGAGGAATTTGCTGCTGAGCTGGCAGCCCTGCGCGGGCGGGTGGATGCGGCAGAGGCTGAGATTAACGATCTGAAAGGGAAGATCTTCAACCCAGTTACCAAGCTTAACGCTCAGGTCATTACCGCAATTCTCGGCAGCGCTCTTACAGAAGACCGGGTCGTACAAGGAAGAGTGGTAGCCGAGCAAAATCAGGCGAACATGACTCTTCCCTATCGGGTACGCTTGAACTTCGATGCTTCTTTTGTGGGTCGCGATCGCCTGCGCATTCGTCTCCAAGCTCGCGATGCGGTAACCACCTTCTTTGAGGGTGACCCAGGCGTTGGCTTCCAGGGGGGTGCGGGTGGTACCTTCACCCTTGCCCAGCTGGTTTATCAATTCCCTGCTTTCGACCGCGCTGCTACTATCTACACGGGCATTACGGGTACGGGAGTGGGGGGCGTTCTGCAGTACAGCACGCCCTTTAATGCCCTGTCGGACTTTGCCGATGCTCCCAACTCTACGGCAGATGTGCCCAGCGGAACCCTATTTGGTTTTCGCTACCGTTTGAGCGACCAGTTTCGTTTAGCCTACGCCTACAGCACCAGAAGAGGGCAAGCCTTGGGGAGAGGCTTTGGCGACAGTGGCTTGACAGGTGATGATAGCGCTCACACCGTCGAGCTGGGCTTCTTGCCAACCAAGGGCTTGGAGTTTTACCTTCAGTTTGCTTCCACCTACCTGCAGCAGGCGAACGACGGCCCCACCTTCCTGGCCACGGGTAAAAGTCTCTTCCGTGGACCGGTAAGAAGAACTCGGGTAGATGTCTCTGCACGGGTGAATGCTTTTACGTTCGCAGCCAACTGGGAGATCAGCCCTCGCATTACCTTGTCTGGCTGGTTTACGGCTGGCAATGTGGATTACAACCTGCCCAATGTGGTACCGGCTGGTACTGTGGATCCGGGTGAGGAAGACTTTAATGGTTTCCTCTTTGGCTTTGTTTTCCCTGACCTCTTTGTGGAGGGTGCCAAAGGCGGGATTGTATTTGGGCAGCCAATCGTGACCACAGACAACGACGGAGTGTGGGATACTCGCCCCTTCGTTGTGGACGTCTACTACAGCTTCCCGGTCAACGAGTACATTACTCTAACGCCTGCTGCCTACTTTGTGAGCAACCCCAATGGCGGCAGACCCGGAGACAACGACCCAACCATTGGCGTGGGGGCTTTGCGAGCTGTGTTTACTTTCTAGTTCTTAAAATCCCTGCGCTGACATCCAAGTTGCTAAGTAGGGATCCACTGGGTTGGATCCCTTCATTGAATAAGAATAATCAACTCCTCTGTGGGGATAAGGATGCTGGCATTGAAGAGCTTGAGGTTGAGCTTAAGACGAGGCCATGGGCTACAAAAAGCGCACTGCGTGAGATCTGCCCAGGTCTTTGCCACAGGCTCGGTGTAGGTGTGAGAATGGCGGGAACAGATACCCATGTCTTGGCCACAGATGTGGGGACACCGCATTAACTGTAGGGCAGACCGGACAGCAAGAGGATGTGGACTTCGGCTGTATCATAATCTCCACATCATGTCTTCACCGAAGTCCGCAGTTGCCAGACTTGTTCTTGAGTTAGGCAATTGGTTACCTCTAGAAGACATCCCTACAGCCAAAAAGGTGTGAGGAAAAGAACAAGGAGAGAAACATGCCCGTGAAACACGCGAACTACTGGAAAACGCTGCTGGCCGGCACTCTGGGTGCAGCAGCGATCCTGACCCCTGGAGTGGCTTATGCCCAAGCTACCGGGCCGGTCACCTCCATCTCTGAGCTTTCGGATGTGCAGCCCACTGACTGGGCCTTCCAAGCCCTGCAATCCTTGGTGGAGCGCTACGGTTGTATTGCCGGCTACCCCGACCGCACCTTCCGCGGCAACCGGGCTATGACTCGCTTTGAGTTTGCCGCCGGTATGAACGCCTGCTTGGATCGCATCAATGAGTTGATTGCAGCCGGTTTGGCCGACAAAGTCTCCAAGGAAGACTTGGCCACTCTGCAGCGCTTGCAAGAGGAATTTGCTGCTGAGCTGGCAGCCCTGCGCGGGCGGGTGGATGCCCTGGAAGCCGATGTTACTGATTTGAAAGGGAAGGTCTTCAACCCGGTTACCAAGTTGAATGCCCAAGTCATCGCCGCTGTTGTAGGCAGCGCTCTCACGGAAGACAGAGTTGTTGATGGGAAGGTAGTAGCAGAGCAAAACCAAGCCAACATGACTCTTCCCTATCGGGTACGCTTGAACTTCGATGCTTCTTTTGTGGGTCGCGATCGCCTGCGCATTCGTCTCCAAGCTCGCGATGCTGTGACTGAGTTCTTTGATGGGGATCCCGGCCTTGAGTTTGGCGGCCGTGGCGGCGGCACTTTCACCCTGGCCAAGCTGATCTACCAATTCCCAGCTTTCAACCGAGCAGCTACCATCTACACGGGTATCGTTGGCTCAGGTGTGTTCGATGTATTCAACTACAGCACACCCTTCGAAGCTCTCTCCGACTTTGCTGATGCTCCCAACTCCACGGCGGACGTGCCAGGTGGAGCTCTGTTTGGCTTCCGCTACCGACTCTCGGATCAACTACGCTTGGCCTACAGCTACAGCACCAGGAACGCTCAAGCCTTGGGCAACGGCTTCGGCGACAGCGGTATAACCGGTAGCGACAGTGCCCACGCGGTGGAGCTGGGCTTCCTGCCGAACGAAAACCTGGAGATCTACCTGCAGTTTGCCAGTACCTATCTGCAGAAGGCAAACGATGGCCCTGAGTTCTTGGCCAACGGTACAGCCCTTTTCCGTGGCCCTCTGCGGAGGACGATGGTAGATGTTTCTGCCCGTGTCAATGCTTTCTCGGTGGCAGCCAACTGGGAGCTTAGCCCTCGAATTACCGTATCCGGCTGGTTTACTGCTGGCAATGTGGATTACAACTTGCCCAACGTGGTACCGGCTGGCACCATTGATCCGGGTGATGAAGATTTCAACGGGTTCCTGTTTGGCTTTGCTTTCCCGGATCTCTTCATTGAGGGTGCTCAGGGCGGTGTGGTGTTTGGCCAACCGATTGTCAGCACCGAGGAGGGAGTTTTTGACAGCCGTCCTTTCATCGTGGATGTTTACTACAGCTTCCCGGTGAACGAGTACCTCACCCTTACCCCGGCAGCCTACTTTGTGAGCAATCCCAATGGTGGGCCTAGCAAGTCTGGGGATACCGATCCAACCATCGGCGTGGGTGTCTTGCGGGCTGTGTTTGCTTTCTAGTTCCCAGAGTCCTTACGCTGACATTCAAGTCGTTAAGTTAAGTAGGGATCCACTGGGTTGGATCCCTATTTTCTTACATCAGCCCCTCTGGGGGGATGAAAGCCTGGGCTTGACGTCAAGCTTGGGACAAAGCTAGGGATTACAAAAGGCACACTGAGCGGGATCCGCCCAGGGCTCTGCCACAGGCTCGGTGTGGGTGTGGGAACAGCGAGCACAGCCATATACCCAAGCCTTGGCCACGGGGGTGGGGGCGCCACATTGGCCGCAGGGCAGTCCAGAGACCGAGCGGATCTGCCAGTAGCCAGGAGTGCCGCAGGCCGGGCACAGGCTTTGGGCTTTGGCGATTAGGTTTTGGGTGGCGGCTGCGATAACCTGGAGCCGGGTTGGGTTGCACATGGCCCGCATGTCGGTTTCCAGATGAAGGCCCCCTTGCCGAGTCAGCATCTCCCCCACCACCTGCTTCAGGGTCTCTTCATCTTGGATTCCTTTGTGGATAACCTGGGGCTTTTCTGGCCGGTCGAGGGCGATCAGGGCGTGCTGGGGAAAACCCGCCCTTTGGGCAAAGTCCAGCGCTTCTGCCCAGCTCTGCACCCAGCGATGGCTGAAATTGGTTTGGGTGCTCTCTGCATAGCCGACCAGCTCCAAGGGCTCCGCGCCGGGTTCAAAAACCCTGAGCATGACCCACTCCTGATTCCAAGGGATCCAAGGGATCTGGGGGTGGGGGCCAAAGGATCCCTCGCTGGCCAAGCCCAGAGCTTCAGGATGATCCTGCAAAGCCCTTGCAATCTTCAGGCGCAGAGTGTGGATGGGATCCCCCGGTCGGGGCCGCTCCCGCGAGAAGGTGCCCAGTTGGTCGGTGTCGAAAGCTACTACTTGAACTTGGATCCCCAAATGTTCGGCCAAGAGAGGGCCGATGACCTGCTCTTTGCGATGCAGGGTTGCCAAGTAGGCGACCCGACCCTTCCATTGCATAGACTCAGACTTAACCTAGATCTGGCAAACGGATCCCGCAGCTTTGTGGCTCAGGCCAATTGGGGTTACTCAAACCAGGGGACTGGCCTCGAGCGGCAAGCCCAACTGGGCAACAGCCTCGGCCAAGGCCACCTCACGGCTGTCCACAAACCGCTCTGGGGACAGTGGCAGATGCAGGCTTTCTAGGCGCTGCCGGATCCGGCCCTTGGCCCCAACAATCCACACCTGTTTGCCCCGATCCAGGGCCTCGCGGATGGCATTTTCCAAGGATAGCGTCGCCGAAACTCCCAGCATCGGCACATCTGATAGATCCACCACCAGCGCTTGGCAGGAGGCCACCGCCTGATGTTGGCGGGAAATGGCTTGGGAAACCCCGAAGATCATCGGCCCGCTCAGGTAAAACAGCAACACCTGCCCGCATCCCTGGCGCAGCAATTCCCTCTCACGGGGAGTGAGATCCACCGCATCATCGGCATCGGTAATGGCTTTCACCTCTTCGGAGTGGATCTCGCTGAGGCGTTGGATAGTGAGCAAGTTGGCCACAAACACCCCCACCCCCACGGCAGCGATGAGATCCACAAACACCGTCATGAACATCACCCCGTACATGATGGCTGCCCCTTTGAGGGAAAGGCGGTGGGCCCGCTTGAGGAAGCTCCAGTCGAGGATATCCACCCCCACCTTAAAGGCGATCCCTGCCAGCACCGCCATCGGGATCCCTTGCGTGAGGGGAGCGGCAAACAGCACCACCATCAGCAGGATTAACGCTCGGGTAATGCCGGCTAGAGGGGTACGTCCGCCCGACTGGATGTTCACCACTGTGCCCATGGTGGCGCCGGCTCCCGGTAAGCCCCCCAGGAAGCCAGAGACAATATTGGCGATCCCCTGCCCGATCAGCTCTTGGTCGGAGTCGTGGCGGGTGCGGGTGAGGTTATCGGCAATGACTGCCGTCAAGAGGGTATCGATGCAGCCCAGCATCCCCAGCACCACTCCATCCAGCACCAAGTTGGCCAGGGAGGAAAAGGGCAACTGCGGCCATTGCACTTGCGGCAAGCCAGTGGGGATGGAGCCGATGCGCCGTAGATCCGCATCGGCCATGAACAAGCTGGCCACCAGCGTTCCCAGCACCAAAGCCACCAACTGCGGCGGCACCGCCCGTCGCCAGGGCTTGGGATAGCCAAAAAGGATGGCAAGGGTCAGCAGCCCCAACCCCAGCTCTGGTATCTTGAGGTTGAGCAGGTAGGTCGGTAGGTTCTGCACCGCCCCAATCACTCCTCCCTGGCTGGCGTGGCCCAATAGCGGCGGGATCTGCAGCAAAATCATGATCCAGCCGATCCCGGACATAAAGCCGGAAATAACGCTGTAGGGCATGAGGGTGATGTATTTACCCAGTTTCAGGGATCCAAACAGGATCTGAAATAAGCCCCCCAGCATCACCACGGTGAAGGCCGGCCCCAGCCCCTGCTCCGGATAGCGGGCTGTAACATTAGCAACCACCGCCGTCATCATCACAGTCATCGGCCCGGTGGGTTCGGAGATGAGCGTGGGCGTACCCCCAAACAGAGCCGCAAAAAAGCCCACGCATACTGCTCCGTACAAGCCCGCCACCGGCCCTGCCCCCGAAGCCACCCCAAAGGCCAAGGCCATCGGCAAGGAAACAATCGCTGTCGTCAGCCCGCCGAAGAGATCCCCGCGCCAGTTGTCTAGGCTCAGACGTCGGTGCCAATCCAGAAATCTCCTGTTGCCGGACTGTTGTTCTTTCGCTTGGCTCAGCATGCCCCAAAGCCCTCCACGCTATGGGCAGCCTATCATTGAACGTTACTATAGAGATCATGGTAGAGAATAGATTTTCTTCTATAGTTTCCCTCAAGGATTCCCCTCCAAGCGAGGGCATGGGGCTTGAGCCGGTAGAGTTGTGTGAAAGTGAGAGTAGTCCACATAGCGATGCCCATTGCTGTCCAGGTGGAGAATATCGGCAAATCGGTGGCTCCAGAGAATCTCATCGGCCAAGTAGGAGTGGCGAGCATGGATGGTTTGGGAAAAGGTGTCGTCGATGCCGGTCAGGGTAATGATCAGCTCCGCTTGGCCCACCTGTAAATCTCGATCCATGAGGCTGTAGAGAGGGCCGCCGATGAACCACCGAGCCTCTCCTACTGGAAGTCAGCCGGCCTTCACAAAGGGCGAATGGTAGACTGGGAATACAAAAGCTTTCTGCTCAATTCAATCACCTTCAGCTTACTAGCGCAGGAGCCCCGCACTGTACCCGTAGGGTCAGTGTCGGGAGGAATGCTATAATAATTCTGCGGACACCAGAAACGGCTGTTTAGGGCACTGGTAACGGTCGATTGGGGCTGCCCGTAAACCAGCGCAGAGGCTCGTGGTTAGTTTACTAACTGCAGGGCTACCGAAAGCCCGCCCCGTACTGCGAAGCAGTCAGGGTCGGGTAGTTTACTCTGCCACGGCCAAGGTTGGCTTCTCGATAAACTTCCATGAACCCACTGCCATGAACCCACTGCGCCAAGGCCGACTGGGATCCCTTACGGATAACCCAACCCCATGAGCGACAACGAATCGACGGCGCGCATCATCTCCACCGACCTGCAGCGGGAGATGTCGCAGTCCTACCTGGAATACGCCATGAGCGTGATCGTCGGGAGGGCTTTGCCAGATGCGCGGGATGGCCTGAAGCCGGTGCACCGCCGCATTCTCTACGCTATGCACGAGTTGGGCCTGACGGCGGATCGCCCCTTTCGCAAGTGTGCCCGCGTCGTGGGGGATGTAATTGGGAAATACCATCCCCACGGGGATCAGGCGGTTTACGATGCGCTGGTGCGCATGGCCCAGGATTTCTCCATGCGGGAGCGCCTGGTGGATGGGCACGGCAACTTCGGCTCTGTAGACAACGATCCGCCGGCAGCCATGCGCTATACCGAGTGTCGGCTGACTGCCTTTGCCCAAGAAGCCCTGCTCCAAGATATTGACGCCAACACTGTCGATTTTGTCGGCAACTACGACGGATCCCAGCAAGAGCCGCTGGTGCTGCCGGCGCGGATCCCGCAGCTGCTCCTGAACGGCTCTTCCGGCATCGCCGTGGGCATGGCCACCAACATCCCGCCCCACAACTTGAGCGAATTGGTGGACGGCCTGATTGCCCTCATCCACAACCCCAACCTGACCAGCCTGGAGTTGATGCAGTGGATCCCGGCCCCCGACTTCCCCACCGGGGCGCTGATCATGGGCCAGGAGGGCATCCGCGAAGCCTACACCACCGGGCGCGGCTCCATCACCCTGCGCGGAGTGGCCACCGTCGAAACCATCGAGCAGCGGGGCCGACCGGTTCGGGACGCCATCATTATCACCGAACTGCCCTACCAGACCAACAAGGCAGCCATGATTGAGAAGATCGCCGAGCTGGTCAACGAGAAAAAACTGGAAGGCATTGCCGACATCCGTGACGAGAGCGACCGCAGCGGCATGCGGGTGGTGATCGAGCTAAAGCGGGATGCCCAGCCGCAGGTGGTGCTCAACAACCTCTACAAGCAAACCCCCCTGCAGGCCAACTTCGGGGTCAACATGCTGGCCATCCTCAACGGCGAGCCGCGCACCCTGACCCTGCGGGACGCGCTGCAGGCTTTTCTGGATTTTCGGGAAGAGGTGATCGAGCGGCGCACCCGCTACGAGCTGCAAAAAGCCGAGGAGCGGGATCACCTACTGCAGGGCTATCTCTTGGCTTTGGGGCAGTTGGATCGGGTGATTGCCCTCATTCGGGGAGCCGCCGATACCGCCACAGCCCGAGAGGAATTGCAGGCGGTGTTGGGCCTGAGTGAAGCCCAAGCCGACGGGATCCTGCAGATGCAGCTGCGCCGCCTCACCGCCCTGGAAGCGGAAAAAATCCAGGCCGAGCACGAAGACTTGGTGAGGCAAATTGCCGACCTGCGGGATATTCTGGCCCGCCGAGAACGGGTGATGCAGATCATCAGCGAAGAGCTGCAGCAGCTCAAAGCCCGCTTTGCCAGCCCGCGCCGTTCCCGCCTCTGTTTGGAGGATGGGGAGCTGGGAACGGATGATCTGATCGAAAATCGGGAGACGGTTATCTTTCTAACCGAGCAGGGCTATATCAAGCGCATGGGCCTTGAGGAGTTCCAGGTGCAGGGGCGAGCCACCCGCGGCAAAGCCGGCGCCCGCATCAAAGAAGACGATGCCATCGAACAGTTTTTTGCCTGTCGCAGCCACGACACCATCCTCTTTTTCACCAATCGGGGCGTAGTCTATACCCTGCCCGCCCACCAGATCCCCCAGGGGAGCCGCGCCGCCCGCGGCAGCGCCATCGTTCAGTTGCTGCCGATCACCCGGGAAGAGCGGGTTACGTCCATGGTGCCGGTGAGCCAGTTCAGCGACGACGAATATCTGGTGATGCTCACCCGCGGCGGCTACATCAAAAAAACGGCCCTCAGCGCCTTTGCCAATGTGCGCTCCAACGGCCTGATCGCCATCTCTCTGGAAGAAAACGACGAACTGCGCTGGGTACGCCGCGCCCGCTCCAGCGACGATGTGGTCATGGCAACCCGCCAAGGCATGTCCATTCGCTTCCGGGCGGATGACGAGCAACTGCGCCCTCTGGGACGGGCCACCCGGGGCGTGCGGGCCATTACCCTCAACGCCGGCGATGACATCGTCAGCATGGATATTATCTCTGCCGAATCGGTGATGGCTGCCGAGCGAGAGGGGGAGAAGCTGGCTAACCCTTGGGTGCTGGTGATCACCAAAGAAGGGCGGGGCAAGCGCTCGGCCATCGACAATTTCCGCCAGCAAAACCGCGGCGGCAAGGGGGTGATCGCCACCAAGTTCCGCCAGGCGTCGGACGAGCTGGCGGCCCTGCGCATCGTCAATGCCGAAGACGAGATCCTGTTGGTAACCGCCAGGGGCATTGTCATGCGCCAGTTGGCCAAGGCCATTCCCACCCAGTCCCGCGAGGCGACCGGGGTGCTGGTGCAGCGCCTGGATCCGGAAGACAGCATTGTGGGAGTTACAGTGGTACCCGCTGCCTTGGTTGCCGAGGAGGAGACCTCAGAAGCCAGCGCTTGATCCCCGGCCGTTACTTAGGTACGGCATTTGCCGCCGCAGAGGGGTGGGATCCCGTACCGGAGAGGGTGAGGATGGGGTGTTACCTTTGGGATAGCCCAAATTCCGGGAACGGCAAAGGCCTGTGGGATCAGGCCGAGCAGCCCAGTTGGGATGGCATCTGCTGTGTTTGTGGAGCTTGGTTACTCCATGGCGAGCCCGTTGAACTTCATCCCTGGTTTTGAGGCATTGCAAACTCCGAGCCCCGACAACCGGCTCTGGCAATACTTGCAGTCTCAGGATCCCAGTGTCTTTCAGGATATTGCCCGCAATTCTTCTCCGGAAGTGCTGGAGATCTTGGGCCACAACATCCGCAGCTTGGTGGGGAGCTTGCCCTCCGATCAATTCGGGGTTCAGATCATCACCAACCGCGAGAGCTTGGCCAAAATGCTCTCCGGCGCGATGATGGGCGGCTATTTCCTGCGGGTCATGGAGCAGCGCCTAGCCCTGGAGCAATCTTTGGGCAGTGCCTCCCAGCCTGCCAGCGCGGATCAGCCTTCGCCAGCAGAGGAGGAGGGCTAGGCTTGCAATCCACCTTTTAGCGCCGCCGAGGAGGTTCCATGCTGGATGCGGGTTTCCAGGCAAAGGGATCCCAGTTCAGCAGCCCACCGCGGCGGATTTTGGTTTGCCCGGATAGTTTTAAGGGATCCCTGAGGGCACCAGAAGCGGCAGAGCACATAGCCCATGGGATCCAACAGGTGCTGCCGGAAGTCGAGGTGGAGCGGCTCCCCTTGGCGGATGGGGGAGAGGGCACCCTAGAGGTATTGCTGCCGACGCTGGGGGGAGAGAAAAAGGGTCTGTGGGTCACCGGCCCCCTGGGGGATCCCGTCTGGGCGGAGTACGGGGTGGCAGGAGAGCTGGCCCTGTTGGAGCTGGCCCAGGTGGCTGGCCTGACCTTGGTGCCACCGGAGCGGCGGGATCCCACCCGCACCACCACTTATGGCCTGGGGGAGCTGTTGCGGGCCGTCTGCCGAGAGCCTATTGCTGAGATCTGGATAGGACTGGGGGGATCCGCCACCGTGGATGGAGGGGCGGGCATGGCGCAGGCCTTAGGCTATCGCCTGTTGGATGGAGCTGGGGATCCCATCGGCTGGGGCGGGGGAGAGCTGGCCCGTTTGCAGCGCATTGAGTCCCCTGAACAGCCTGTCTGGCAGGGGAAACGCATCCGCGGCCTGTGCGATGTGCAGAATCCCCTCACCGGCCCGTGGGGAGCCGCCGCCGTCTTTGCCCCCCAGAAAGGCGCCACCCCTTCCCAGGTGCAGCAGTTGGAGCAGGCGCTGCAGCAGTGGGCTCAAGTGGTGGAGCGAGATTTGGGCCAGGCCGTGGCCGGGATCCCGGGGGCCGGAGCCGCAGGCGGCTTAGGAGCAGGTCTGGTGGCTTTTTTGGAGGCCACTCTGGAGTCCGGGATCCAGCTCTTGGCGCGGCAATTGGCCCTGCCGGAGCGCATCCGCCGCTGCCATCTGGTCGTCACCGGAGAGGGCTGCCTCGACGAACAAAGCGCGATGGGAAAGGTGGTGGGGGCCGTGCTGGAGCAGGCTATCCAAGCCCAAAAACCCCTGCTCATCCTCTGTGGCCAGGTGACTCCGGCAGCGCGCGCTGGGTTGGCAGCCCAGCCTCTTCCCCTTCGGGTTGGCGCCCTGTGCGACCGGATCCCCGATGTGGCAGAAGCCCAACGGCAGGCCGGCCATCACCTGGAGCAGATGACGGCCCAGGAGCTGAGAGATTTTCTGGAGCAGGATGCGGGGATTGGCCGGTTATAATGGCTTAAATCATCGTGTTTCGTAGGACATCATGGCCAGTATCGAGTTCTCCCCCGGCATCCAAGAGGTGCCCACCCAGGTGCGAGTGCTGAAATCCAAGACCGGCAACCGGGGATCCGCGATTTTCCGCTTCGAGGATCTAAAATCCGATACGCAAAACATCCTCGGCATGCGGATGATCGATGAGGAAGGGGAGCTGACCACCCGCAACATCAGGGCCAAGTTCCTGAACGGGGAATTCAAAGCCCTGGAAGTGACCTACGACATGGAAACCGAGGCAGAGTGGGATCGCTTCCTGCGCTTTATGGAACGCTTTTCAGCGGCCAACCAGATGGGCATGGCCTAGTTGCCGCCCTTCCCGCCTCAGCTTTTGGATTTTTTGCTCCTCTTGCCGGATCTGCGCTTGGCTTGAGGTTGGCCGGGATCGGATCCCTGGCCCTCTTCAACTGAGGGCTGCCCCAGCGGCGGCCGTCGCTTGTGCCAGTCGGTGCTTTGCTCATAGGCATAGGCCACCCGCAGCACCTTGCTCTCCTGTAGGGCATTGCCCACAATTTGCAGGCCAATGGGCAGCCCATCGGCAAACCCGCAGGGCAGGCTCAGCCCCGGCAAACCCGCCAGGTTCACCGGGATCGTCATCAGGTCGCAGAGGTACATGCTGAGGGGATCCTCCCGCTCGCCGATCTTGAACGCCGGGGTGGGGGTGGTGGGGCTGACCAGCACATCCACCTTCTCGAAAGCCTTGAGGAAGTCCTGCTTGATGAGGGTGCGCACCTTCTGAGCCTTGAGGTAGTAGGCGTCGTAGTACCCCGAGGAGAGGGCATAGGTGCCGATCATGATGCGCCGCTTGACTTCTGGCCCAAAGCCGTGGGCGCGGGTCTTGCCATACATGGCCAGCAGCGAGTCGGCAGGTTCCCGCAGGCCGTATTTCACCCCGTCGTAGCGGGCCAAGTTGGCAGAGGCTTCCGAAGGGGCAATGATGTAATAGGTGGCAAGGCCGTAGCGAAAACTGGGGCAGTCGATCTCCAGGATCTCGGCCCCCAGTTCTTGCAGATGTTGAATGGCTGCTTGGACGGCAGCGCGGGTCTCCTCCCCACATCCTTCTCCCAGCAAGTCGCGGATCACCCCGATTTTGAAGCCCTTGATGTCCGGGATCAGAGCCTGGCTATAGTCCGGGATATCCACCTTCAGGCTGGTGGAGTCCATCGGGTCATGGCCGGCGATCCCCTGCAGCAGCAAGGCCACATCCTCCACCGTGCGCCCAAACGGCCCCACCTGATCCAAAGACGAAGCAAAGGCCACCAGCCCGTAGCGAGACACCAGCCCGTAGGTGGGCTTGAGGCCCACCACCCCACAAAAAGCTGCCGGTTGGCGGATGGATCCCCCCGTATCCGAGCCCAGAGCCACCACCGCTTGGTCGGCAGCCACCGCCGCCGCCGATCCCCCAGAGGATCCCCCTGGCACCCGCGTCAGATCCCAGGGATTGGCGGTGCGCTGAAAGGCGGAGTTTTCCGTGGAGCTGCCCATGGCAAACTCGTCTAGGTTGGTCTTGCCCACCGTCACCATGCCCGCAGCCGCCAGCCGCGCCGTCACTGTTGACTCGTAGGGGGGAATGAACCCCTCCAGCATCCGGGAAGCGCAGGTGGTGCGGATCCCTTGGGTGCAGAGGTTGTCTTTCACGGCAAGCGGGATCCCGGCCAAAGGGCCAATCTCTTCCCCGGCCCGAATGCGGGCGTCCACCGCCCTGGCCTGTTGCAGAGCCAGTTCCTCGGTCACAGTAATAAAGCTCTTGAGCTGCGGCTCCAGTTGGGCCAGGCGCTCCAGGTACTCGCGGGCGATCTCTTCGGCAGAGCGCTCTTTGGTTACCAACTGGCTGTGTAGGGCGCGAATCACAGACATAGGCAAACTCGCAGGGAATGGCAAACGCCGATGAGGCCAGACCAAGTTCCCTCTAGACTAA
This sequence comes from Thermostichus sp. MS-CIW-34, assembly GCF_054060435.1. Taxonomy (NCBI): domain Bacteria; kingdom Bacillati; phylum Cyanobacteriota; class Cyanophyceae; order Thermostichales; family Thermostichaceae; genus Thermostichus; species Thermostichus sp. MS-CIW-34. The sequence goes on from NZ_JBSSDE010000020.1 coordinate 23,415, forward strand.
TCCAGATGGGATCCCTTCCCAACCCTAACTCCCTAAAGATCTCGTGGATCCCCCTCTCTTGCTAGGAGAGGATCTAGGGATGATCACATCAGCAGCGCCGAGCGCCTGGGCTGTTGGCAGTCAACGCCGTTCCAAAAAGTCGCGGCGCAGATCCCGAATCTCCTGCCGCATCTCCCGCATCTCTCGGGCCATCTCGTCAGTGCGCCGTTCCAAAGCTTCGGTGCGGCGCTCCACAGCTTCCGTGCGCCGTTCAATGGCTCGGGTGCGCTCGTCAAAGCGATCCAGCGCCTCCCGGAAAAACTGTGCCAGCATCGCCTGCCCTTCCCGCAGCTCTTGGATCAAAACCTGCTGGTTCTGCTGGGCAGCTTGCAACTCCTGGACGGCCCGAATCAGCCACTGCTCTTGCTCAGGTGTCATGGTTACCAAGGCGCTACAGAACAAGGAAATCCTACCACCCTAAATCTCCTCCTGGGAGAAGGATCCGGGGATGGTTACACTAGCAACGCAGAGCGCTTGAGCCCAAGCTACCGCCGTTCCAAAAAATCGCGGCGCAGATCCCGAATCTCTTGCCGGATCTCTCTCATCTCCTCCGCCATCTGGTCGGTGCGCCGTTCCAGTGCTTCTGTGCGGCGTTCGATGGCCCGAGTACGCTCGTCAAACCGATCCATTGACTCGCGAAAGAACTGCGCCAGCATCGCCTGTCCCTCCCGCAGCTCTTGAATCAAAACCTGCTGGTTTTGCTGGACAAGACGCAGCTCCTGCTGGGCAGCTTGCAATTCTTTTTGGGAGGCTTGCAACTCTTGGATGGCTTGAATCAGCCACTGTTCTTGCTCGGGCGTCATGGTTACTGAAACACTACAGAATAAGGAAATCCTACCACCACTAACTCTTCTCTCCTCCTGGGAGAGGGATCGGGGGCAAGGGATCCAAATCCAAAACCTCAATGGAGAGTAGGGAACTCGAATCCCTGACCTCTGCGGTGCGATCGCAGCGCTCTACCAACTGAGCTAACTCCCCGTAGCTTTACCAGAATAACCCGAATCCGCAGCCAAGATCTCCCCCGCCTGCAACTCCAGCTTGGGAAAGACCTTTGAGGATACCGGATCGGATCCCTTCAGCTCCAGCACATCGTACCAGCCTTCATGAAGCAGCAGCAGGCTCACCTTCTCCTCCAAGGGATCCACAACCCAATACTCGCCGATCCCCAAAACGCAATACTCTGCTTGCTTGGCCCGGTAGTCTGCTGCCCGGCTGGACTCACTGACTACCTCCACCACCAGTAGCGGCGGCGGATCCTCCAGGCGAATCAACGCCTCTCTGGATCCCATCTCCTGCCACTGTTCCAAAGGCAGCACCACCACATCCGGGATCCGCACCGTAGCCCACCGATTGCCCCGCGGAGACTGGATCCCTGGGCTCCCCTGTATCGCTGTCCAGGGCAACTGCTGCCGTGCAATCTCTGCCTCGAAAACTCGGCTGAGAAAGTTTTGAATCTGCACATGCCGCCCGGTTGGAAGAGCCATGGGCACCAACTCCCCTGCCACCAGCTCATAGCGGGTATCACTGCCATCCGAATAAGCAAGGTATTCCGCCAAACTCAGGCGAGCTCTTGATGGTGCAGAAACGGATCCCATTGCCAAAGCCATAAACCGTCTCGGCCAAAAGTCTCTTTGCTGCCATACTAGCCTTGTCATCTCGCACAACCCCTCTCTTCCTCTGGGAGCAGGGCTGTGAGCGCTCGGTCTGTTGGCAGTCAACGCCGTTCCAAAAAATCGCGGCGCAGATCCCGAATCTCCTGCCGGATCTCCCTCATCTCTTCCGCCATCTGGTCGGTGCGCCGTTCCAGTGCTTCTGTGCGCCGTTCCACAGCTTCCGTGCGCCGTTCAATAGCCCGGGTGCGCTCATCAAACCGATCCATTGACTCGCGAAAAAACTGGGCCAGCATCGCCTGCCCTTCCCGCAGCTCTTGAATCAAAACCTGCTGGTTTTGTTGGACAAGACGCAGCTCCTGCTGGGCAGCTTGCAACTCTTGGATGGCGCGAATCAGCCACTGCTCTTGCTCAGGGGTCATGGTCGGCGAGGGTTACAGAAGAATAAAAAAATCCTATCACCCTGCATTTCTCCCTGGGAAAGGGGCTGTGAGCGCTTGGGCCAGGGTTGGATGGAAGCTAACGCCGTTCCAGAAAATCGCGGCGCAGATCCCGAATCTCCTGCCGCATCTCCCGCATCTCTCGGGCCATCTCGTCAGTGCGCCGTTCCAAAGCTTCGGTGCGGCGCTCCACAGCTTCGGTGCGCCGTTCAATAGCCCGGGTGCGCTCATCAAACCGATCCATTGACTCGCGAAAAAACTGGGCCAGCATCGCCTGTCCTTCCCGCAGCTCTTGAATCAAAACCTGCTGGTTTTGTTGGACAAGGCGCAGCTCCTGCTGAGCGGCCTGCAATTCTCTTTGGGAGGCTTGCAATTCTCTCTGGGAGGCTTGCAATTCTCTCTGGGAGGCTTGTAGCTCCTGGATGGCTTGAATCAGCCACTGCTCTTGCTCAGGGGTCATGGTTGCTGAAGCACTACAGAATAAGGAAATCCTACCACTGCCAATTCTGATACATTTACGCTGAACACTGCTGACCATTACTGCTCAACGGTGAAGCGATAGCATTCTGTCCATTTCCGAACAGAAAGGCGGTATCCCGCAAAGCTCTGAGCATGACGCCCAGAGCGCCTTGCCAATCTCGTGGTAGCCTATGGTTGCACTTTGGGCATGTGAACACTTTTGCGCCACCCAACTTAGTATGGATGTGCCCGCACTTGGTACAGGTTTTGCTGGTGTACGCTTCCGATACTTCCACGACAACCACGTTTTTCTTTTGGGCTTGAAACTTCAGGAACTGCTTGAACCGATAGTGCGCCCAGGTGAGCATCGCCCTCGCCGTCTTGCTACCAAACTTCCTCCCTGCCTTGGCAACCATCTGGGTTGACTCGAAAGTGGGGAGGAATATCAATCGGTAGTTATCCGTTAGGAACGCCGCTACCTTGCGATGGCACTCGGCCACCAAGTTTCTGATTCTCTCCCGCAAGCGAAACGCCGCCTGCCGCATTCGCCTACGCTTGAGCCTCGGCGCTTTGCTCAGCCTGGATTGCAGGTCGTCTAGGTGGTAGCACAGCCGAGTGATTCTACCAAAGTCCCCCTTGGCGATATCTACAAAACCTGCTCCATCAAACCCTGTGAAGAAGCTTCTTACTCCAGGGTCAAGCGCAATCACCCCCTTCGCTAACGAACACTGCTCGTTCACGGGCCCAGGAAAGATGGCATACCATCTGTCTTTCACCCGCATTAGCTCAGTTCCGCGTGCCCATTCTCTGGGTATCTCCTCGGACGCACGGAATGTCAGGCCTCGGGTGAGTTTCGGATACCACGTCCCATTGCGAAAGTTGCCGGCGTTGAATTGCAGCGTATGCGACCTGTCCCGCACACTGCGAAACCTCGCGTCCTTACTCCGGTGAAACGCTAACCACGCCTCGACGACCGCGTTCTGTTTGATGTGGCAGGGGGCGTCCTTCACCCACTGGGGTAGGGCGGAACGCAGGATGATATCCCGCAACTTTCTGGCCGTTCTTGGAGCGCCATGCTGACGCTGATAGGCAATCGCTTGGTTGTAGCAGTACCGGCATGCCGCTTGCCAATGCTTCCAAGCCTTAGCCAGCGCTGGCTCCGGATAAATCCGTATCTTTCTCGATTGCAGCCCGATACTTCCTGAGTCCGTAGAGCCGACTGCTGAAGCAGTGCAGGATGGCGAGGATATCCTCAACCAGTTCCTGTTGGGGAGAAAAGTGATCGTCATCGAGAACCAAGATTTCGCACCCGTATTGGCGGCAGTACCACTCAACGAACTCAAATCCAAACCGGCAGAGTCGATCCCGGTGAGCGACCACAATTGTTCCGACATCTCCCGCACGAACTCGTTCCAATAAGGCAAGGAACTTTGGTCTTTTGAAGTTGAGACCGCCGCCAACCTCTCCGACCACTTCGGCTCCAGGATAGAGGTTAACCAGTCTTGCAATCTGTCGCTCCAAGTCTGACTTCTGCCCTCGACTGCTGACTCGGGCATACAAAACGACTCGCTTGGCCTTTCTGGGCGCTCTGATGTAGCTGTCGAGGTCATACCTTCTCGCCCTACCGGATGGTGTACGTATTGCATTGATCCAGCCCTTCTGTTCCCATCGCCTCAAAGTGTGGAGACACACCCCAAAGTAATCCGCCGCTTCTCTCGGTTTCACATACCTAGCCATACCAAGCAGCCATACTGAACATACTGTACATTATTTTCAGTATAGTCCAGCGTATCATTGACTAGAGTCATGCTCCTCTCCCTCTGGGTGAGGGCCTCAGCAGCGCGGAGCGCTCGAACACCCCCTTGGGCCACCCAAAACAAAAACCCCTCTCTCTTTGGAAGAGGGGCTGGGGTTGAGGACGGAAATTCAAGCTCGATCAGTAAAGGGCTTCTTCTTGGTGGGTGATGATGGTGCAGTCGGAAGTAGGGTAAGCCACACAGGTCAGCACATAGCCCTGCTCGATCTGATCATCATCCAGGAAGGACTGATCGCTTTGATCCACCGTGCCGCTCACCAGCTTGCCGGCACAGGTCGAACAGGCACCGGCGCGGCAGGAATAGGGCAGCTCGATCCCTTGCTCTTCCGCCACGTCCAAAATGTATTCGTCATCCGGCACATCGATGGTGACGTTTAAGCCTTGCTCCTCGTTGATCAGAGTGACCTTGTAGGTAGCCATCCTGGTTGGGTCTCCAGAAAAAACATCCACTCCTCATCCTGCCACCCTTCTGCCCCGGATCAAGCATCCTTTTGTGAGGAAATAGGCAAATCTTCCGGTTTTTTCCAGGTGGATCCGCAAAAGCCATGCCGGGCAAGGATTGTAAACTACCCGGCTCCGACCGCTAAGCGGTACGGAGCGGGCTTTCAGCAGCCCTGAGCCTGCTCTGCTCTACCAGAGAACAAAACAGGCCCGAACCTCTAGGCTGGTTTACGACAGCCCCCAAAAGCGCAATCACATTCGCACCATTAAAGTCCGCATCCCCTTCCCATCCACAGTGTCCACACTTGAACGACTTGCCACTGCGGTAGGATTGCGCAGGATCGGGATGAATGTGCAAACACCGGTGGCAGGTCTGCGACGTGTAGGCAGGCGGAACAAGAATCAGAGAAACCCCTGCAACCCTCGCCTTGTATTCCAGAAACTGGCGTAGTTGGTAGAACGCCCAACTGTTGGCCCTGCGCCGCTCGGTTTTGCTGCGGGGTTGTTGATTGACCCTTTCCCGAATCCCTGTCAAGTCTTCCAGAGCAATAGCGCTGTTTGTCGCCTTTGCCCTAGAGACAATAGCTTTGGAGATGCGATGATTGACCCACGCCTGAAAGCGCCTCTCCTTGCCAGACAGCCGTTGCAACAGTTGACGGCATCTGCGCCGCGAACTGCGTGTGCCCTTACTGGCTTTACGTTGGAGTGCCGCCCTCAGTCGGGAGTAGTGGTCGCGGACTCTGTTCAGCTGCTGTCCATTCCAGTTGTTCCCCTCTGACGTATGGGCAATATCTGTCCTTCCCAAGTCCACCCCGATCACCTTGTCGGTATCTTGTTGCTTGGGTGGTTTTTTCTCTACGCAAATCTGGATGTAGTAGGAGCCATCCTTCCGCTGGACTAGGGTGGCCGATTTGGGGTTAGAGCCAGCCAGCATTCCCCTCTGGTAGTTACCAATGGCTAGCTCAAAGCGTTCTCTCCCTTCCACCGTGGTCAGCGACACCGTCCAGTCTTTCTCGCGGAATGAAAAGATACGTGCGTCGTAGGTAACGAACCTACGCTTGAACTCTTTAACCGGACGGTTGTGCTGTCTCGCCACTTTGCGAGCGCCTGCCACCCGTCTGCACACCTGTTGAGCCAAGTTACTGGACAAGCCGAACCGGGCTCGAATCTCGTAGTAGCAAAGGGATTGCAGTTTGACCGCGTTGACGATCTTCTCCGGCGTGTTCTGGTTGGCCCAGTTCAAGGCTTGGCCAAAAGCGTCCATCGTCGCGTCCAATTTGGCGGCTTGCGACTGGGACACCTTGAGCTTGCAGGAGACGGTCAGGACTTGGATCATGGTTCTATCATAACTTCCGCATTCTTCCCGACACTGACCCTACGGGTACAGTGCGGGGCTCCTGCGATTTCTAGCTGACTGCTCTTCCGGTGGCTCCACCTGCTTTGCTCCCAGAAGCCGCCACCCGACTCCTTCCCGGGACCCTGCCCGGTGTCTGTGACCCACGTCACCTTTGATCTTGTCCAGAAAAAATCGGCAGTACTTGCCAAAGCGGGCTAATGGGCTTGTATGATAAGCAGAGTAAACAGACGAGCCGCTTATCCAAGCGCGTGTGCGTCTTTCCTCGATTGGCTCTTTCCTACGGCCTGGCTTGCCCTGGGCGAGTTGATCGGGTAAGTTAAGGGAAGTGTTCAGCCGAACCCCACTTTTTTGGTTAAGAGGAGAACAATGAACGGAACAATGCACAAGTGGCTCCTGAAGTCACTCGGGTCTCTGTCTCTGGCTTCCACAGTGGTGCTGCTGCCCCTGCTGCTCACCGGCTGCGGCGAAGAAAGCAGCACCGGCACCGTCACACCCGTACCGCCGCCGCCCCCACCACCCCCACCGGCTCCCCCGGCTCCGCCGCCACCACCTCCAACCCCTGTTCCTGCTCCCACTCCCACCACTGCTGGCCCCATCAGCGCTCTGCCCACCCAACTGGCCGCTCTCACTCCGGGGGGACTAGTCTTCTCCAACCCCATTGTCATTCCCGTTGGCTTTGGCATCCGCCGCTCCGGCACAGCCGAGAACCTGCCGCTGGCCACCTACTCTGACTTCCGAGCGGTGCTTTCCTTCCCCATTCCCGACGCCATTCCCCGCAACGCGATTGTGCAGGGGGCGCAGTTGACGCTGGTGCAGTTGCCCTCCAACGACTCGACCACCATTCCTGGTATTACTGGCGAGAAGGGGCGGGGCTTCTTCTTCCTGGATGTCACTCCCCACAACCTAGCGGCCAACAGTGTGGTGTTCCAAGAAGTGCGGCTGGGCGCGGTTGACAACGTGGTGTCCAGCGACTTCTTTGCGCCGGCGACTTCTGGCTTTGTGGCTTTGAGCTTTACGGGCAACGTGCTGGGGAACGATGCGTCGGCGGGGCCGCGGCTGGCGGATGTGGGGCCTGGGGTGCAGCGGGCGGTGTCGGCGCCAGGCCCGCGCTTCTACCAGGTGCGGCTGCAGTGTGCCAAGGAGGTGTGGAACAACCAGGCTACCTCTGTGTTCGCGTCGGTTTCCATCTCCGTCTCCAGCTCGGCCGGTGGCACGGCCAGTGGCGCTCCTCAGTTTAACGCAGTGGCTCCTGTGGCAGTAGGGTTCATTGGGAACATTACCCTAAATAATAATAGCAGTGCAAGCACCTATCGAGTTGAGCCCACCTCCCCAGCCACGCTCACGATTACCCTCCTGGCCACCAACCCAGTTACGGTAAGCTTCAGTGCTGCAGGAAGCACCTTTACTGCTTTCCTACCCACTGGTCAGACTACCATTACGCAGGGTATCCAACAGCTAAGTAACCTTGGAATTAGTCTTAGCTTCTCAATTACCGGTCCGTCGGTTACTGGTACTGTAGCTTCTCCCTCTGCCCAAACCTTCACTGCCTCTGGCAGTCAGCTCGCTGGCCCGGTCAACCTGACCCTGGTTATCCCCAACCAGACCTTCTCCTACACGGCCAGCTTCTCGGTCAGCTTCAGCACCAGCACCAGCGTGGCGGGGACGCCAGCTAATGCGGCTGGTTTCGAGATTAGCCAGGGGGCTACGGGCACCTGCCGCGCCGAGTTCGACAAAGAGCCGGCCACGGGTACGGGTGCTTCCCCTATCACCACCGCTCGCGGGCCGCGGCTGGACATCACCTTCACTGTCCCGCGCTAGTCGGCAGGCTGTTTAACCCCTCTGCGGGCCTGAAAGTTCAGGCCCGTTTTTTTCTCGCGGAACTCAGATGGGTGTAGGATTAGAGGTTATGAAATCTAGGGATCCAGGCCAAGTGACACCCGATGCGCTGATAGCTACTTTGGAAGTGGCCATCCGCCACCACCAGGCAGGGGATCTGCAGCAGGCGGAGACGGCCTACCGGCAGGTGTTGGCTCTCCAGCCCGAGCAGCCCGAGGCTCTGCATTTTCTGGGCATCCTCTGCTACCAAACGGGCCGCCTTGAGGAAGCCGCGGCCCACATGGCCAAGGCCACGCAGCTGCGGCCAGAGCAGGCAGCTTTTCACAGCAACTTGGGCGCTGTATATCAAGCGCTGGGCAAGCGGGAAGCAGCCATCGAATGCTACAGCCAAGCGGTGGCGCTGCAGCCGGATCACCTGCAGGCCCTCTTCAACCTGGGCCTCTGCCACTTCCAGCTGGGCCAGTACGACCAGGCTGAGCTGTATTACCGGCGGGCGCTGATCCTGCAGCCCCAGGATGCCCAGATCCTGACGGAGCTGGCCCAGATCTACCGACAGAAGGGGTGGCCGGCAACGGCCATCGACCATCTAGAGCAGGCGCTGGCGCTAGAGTTTACCCCAGAGCGGGCGCAAGAACTGGCCGAGCTCTGCCGCGAGGCGGGGCAGTTGGAGCGCTCCGTTGAGCTGTACCGCCAGCTTCTGGAGCAGGATCCGCAACAAGCGGCCTTGTACAACGGCCTGGGCTTGACCTTGGCAGAGCAAGGGAACTGGGAGGAAGCTATTGCCGCTTTCCGTCAGGCGCTGGCCCTGGATGGGCAATTGGTGGAAGCTCACATCAACCTGGGCACCGCCCTGCTGGAGCAGGGACAGCCGGAGGCGGCCATCGCAGCCTATCGGGCGGCTTTGGCGCTGCAGCCGGATCGCCCGCGGGTTTACTTCAACCTGGCCACAGCCTATCGCAAGCTGAAGCAGCCGCAACGGGCGCTGGACTACTACCATGTGGCCCTTGGCCTGCAGCCTGAATATGCCGAAGCCTACCGGGGCTTGGCGGGTTTTTTGTCGGATCGGGGGTTTCGCAAGGTGTTCCCTTGCGGCATGGCCGATAGCATGGCCCACCTCAGCCGCGCTCTGGGCGTGCGGCCCGACTTTGCCGAAGCCTACTTCGAGGCCGGCTGCCTGCTATTGGATCAACTGCGGTTTAAGGAGGCCATCCCCTTGCTGGAAGCGGCCCTGGAGCACAAGCCTGACTTTGCCCTGGCCTACAACAACCTGGGCCTAGCCTATCGGCATTTGAACGAGCCGGAAAAAGAAGAGATTCAATATCGGCAGGCGCTGGTGCACGACCCAGAACTGGGAGAAGCCTACTGCAACTTGGGGCTGTTGTTGCAAAGCCAGCACCGCAACGAAGAGGCCCTGCCGGTTTTGCAGGAGGCCGCCCGCCTCAAGCCGGACTTTTTGGAGGTGCACCGGGCCCTGGGATCCGTTTACAAAGAGTTGAACCGCCTAACCGAGGCGCTGGAATCTTTTCAGCGCGCCCTGGAAATCAACCCCGAGGATCCTTCCACCTATGCAGGGTTGGCAGGCACCTTCCTCCAGCAATGCCGCCACGAGGAGGCCATCAAAGCCTACCGCAAGTCGGCCAAGCTGGCTCCGGGGGTGATCGCTTTCCACGGCAACATCCTCATGGGCCTGCACTACGCCCCCGATTTCGATCCCGAAGAGACCCTGCGGGAGCACAAGAAGTGGGGGGATGCCACCCAAGCCTCGGTGGCCCATCTGCGGCGGCCCTACCACCGGGATCGGGATCTGAAGCGGCCTCTGCGCATCGGCTACATCTCCGGAGACTTTAAGCTGCACTCCGTGAGCATGTTTTTTGAGCATGTCTATAACCACCACAACCACGAGCGCTTCCAGATCTACTGCTATTCCAACGGGCCGTATTCGGACATTGTGACCGAGCGGATGAAGGAAAAGGCCGATGCCTGGCGAGACATCCACAAGATCCGCTCCGATGTGGAGGTGGCCGACCTCATCCACGAGGACAAGATCGACATTCTGGTGGATTTGGCCGGCCACACGGCCTACAACCGCTTGGGCGTGCTGGCCCTCAAACCTGCCCCCATCCAGGCCACCTATCTGGGCTACCCCAACACCACCGGCCTGACCTTGGTGGACTACCGCATCACCGATGCCTATGCCGACCCGCCGGGCATGACGGAAAGGTACCACACAGAAAAGTTGATGCGCCTGCCTAAAAGCTTTCTCTGCTACAACCCTGTGGATATTTTCCCGCCGGTTTCCGAGCTGCCGGCCCTCTCGGCGGGCTACATCACCTTTGGCTGCTGCAACAACCCCACCAAAATTACCCCCAACGTGGTGGCAGTGTGGGCGGGGATCCTCAAGCGGCTGCCCAATGCCCGCATCCTGCTCAAAAACATGCGCTACACCGACCGCAGCGTCTGCGAGATCTTCTGGGGGCACTTTGAGCGGCACGGGGTGGATCGGCAGCGGGTGCACCTGGTGGGAGATCGCCGCAGCATTCCAGAGCACCTCCAGATCTACAGCGAGATTGACATTGGCCTAGATCCTTTCCCCTACAACGGCACCACCACCACCTGTGAAACCCTCTGGGGCGGTGCGCCGGTGGTGGTCTTGGCGGGCAACGCTCATGTCTGCCGGGTGGGGGTCTCCATCCTCACTAACGTGGGGCTGCCGGAGCTGGTGGCCCAAACGCCGGAAGAATACGTGGAAATTGCCGTGAACCTGGCCAGTGATCTGGAGCGGCTGCGCCATTTGCGCCACAGCCTGCGAGGCATGATGGAGAAATCGCCCCTGCGGGATCCGCAAAGCCATGCCCGCGCCCTGGAGCGGGCCTATCGGCAGATGTGGAAAAACTTGGTGGTCAGCGGTCAGTAGGTTCCTCGGATTCCGAAGGAGCCACCTGCTCGAAAATGTCCCACAGCTTGGCGGCCACTGTTGCCCAGCTCAGCTCCTTGGCCTGTTCCAACCCTTTGGCAATGAGGGGAGAGCGTACCGGGTAGCTCTGGATGCGCTGCAAGGCGTCAACCAGCTCTTGAAGAGAGCCTTGGCAGAGCAGGGCTGTCGAGTTCTGCAAGGGATCCTTATCTTTTTTCTCTCCAGAGGCAGTTGCCGACTCCGAGCCGGAGGCATTTGGCTGCTCATCCCGGTAATGCACCACAGGACAGCCGCAGGCCATCGCCTCAAGGGGGCTGCTGGGCCGAAAGGTGGAGTGGAAAACCAGCGCCAGAGCCGAGGAATAGGCGCAGGCAAGCTCGGGATTGTTCAGGCTGAGGTAGCGAAGGCCTTCTCGTTGGGGCAGTTGCGCTTTGACAGGATCCACCTCCAGAGGACTGGGAAAGGCAAAGACCAGCTCGGTGCGGGAGAGCCTTTGGCCCTGCAGGATCTCCCAAGCTTGGCTGACAGCCTGGATGCCACGGTAATCAGCCAGCTGTTCGGGCAAGACGGCCAAGAAAAAAGGGCGAGTCAACTGAAACTTGCGGCGAAACTCGGCCATGGCATCGGGAGCAGCCGGCTTGGCCCAGCCTTCAATGGCCGGGTAGACTAGCGACATCTGCTCGGGAGGGATCCCGGGGTAGTGGGTTCGGAAGCCAGCAAGCACTTCATCGGAGAAGAAAACGTAGTGGGAAGCAGCCAAGATGGCGTTTTTCTTCTCGATGTATTCTGGATGAAACTGGCTGCCAGCCTCTGCTTCTAGGTCGTAGATGAAGGCGATGGAAGGGGTGGAGATGGGGGTGGTGTAGCCGGTGGAGAGAAACAGCCTGGCCTTGAGCTGGTCGCAGGTGCTCTGCAGGCCGGTGCGATCCTCATCTGCCTCTGCAAAAGCAAAGCGGGGGATCTCGGAAAAAAAAGTTCCCGGCGGCAGCCAAGTTTGCCCGCGGGTGAGCACCACAAACTCCGTTGCCTTCTTGGCCTTGACCCATTCTTCAATGAGGCTCAGCCACAGGTAGGACTGATCCAAAAGTGGAGAGCGAGAAAACCCTTCCGACTGCCAGATAACCCCGTCGATGACGATCATCCCCCACCTCGTCTGAGCAATTTAAGAGACATTGAGAGCGGCAAACATTTTGGCCAGGTAGAAGTCTTTGTAACGGGTTTGGGCAATTTGGTCATGGACGCCCAGGATGAAAGCTACCAGATCGTAGGACAGGTAAATCTCATGCAAAACTACCGCCATAGCCAGCCGCTGGCGCGAGGAAAGCCGACCCAAGTGCATAAAGTTTTTGACGTAAACATAGTCGCACCACAACACTTGGGTGTAAGGGCGATAGGTTCTGGAGGAGAAAGGCTTGAGGCAGGCGCCAAAGTTGCTGGTCATGCCATGGAGGAGAAAGCCTTCTTCCCTAAGGGCAATATCTACGTCGCTGAAAAGAGGTTGGCCTTTGTAGAGAGGGATGTACTCCACTTCTGTTTGGATGACAGTAACACTCTGTAGAGTTTTCCTAGCACCCCGGATGACATCCAGCTCAGCTCCCTGAACATCCATCTTGAGAAAGTCCACTTCGCCCAGCTCTGGAATATCATCCAGGCGGGTAGTCTGGACTTCCTCGACCCGAGTTACCCGACAAACTTCCGCCAAGTTCTCAAAATGCTGGGCTAGCTCCTGATCGGGCTCGTAAAGAGAGGAGGTGTAGCCGGCATTGGTGAAATAGAACTTGCGGCGGGATCCATCCCCAATGAAATAGGGAAAGTATTGCCGCTTCACTTTGTCGGCGCGAGGAGCCTCGGCTAGGGCTCTGGCGTTGAGCTTTTCACACTCTTCCTTCTGGGGCTCAAATCCTATCACTTGGGCATGCCCTTCCTGAACCAGCTTGTCGAAGTTATCGCCGCCCAGAAACATCGCCCCCACGTCTGCAATTCGGATAAAAGGCATGTCTTTGCCGAGGATCTCGCTAATCGGGAAAGGCATTACTCTACTCCACAGAAACGGCTAGATCAGACCAGCTTTGCTCGCCAGAGAAAAGCGATTCGGATGCACGGCAACCAAGTTTAGCGCAGTTGGCAGTTGCACAGAAGCCTGAACGGTACTGAGATCTTGGATCATCGGGTTGTAAACATAAATGAGATAGCCTAATTCGGCGAGAAGCTTCGCCGACTCCAAACCTGAAAACTGGCCGACATTTTGGTTTTCAAACAGGATCAGCGGGGTACAGGTCTCGATCAGCTTTCTCCCCCCCTTCAAAACGGGAACTTCTGCCCCTTCCGCATCGACTTTGAGCAAATCAATGTCGGGGCTGCCCTCTGAGATCCACAGCTCGTCTAAGGTAATTTGCTGCACCGGCTTGGTTTCTTCTACAACCGACATGGGATCCGTGACGATGCGGTTGAAAACGCTGGCCCCTTCGCAAACCAAATAAACTTCCCGAGGCTCTTCGCCAACTGCAGCTTCCACGACCTGTACAGAGGGATCGAGTTGGTTTTGAGCAACAGTTGCCCGCAAGCACTGCAAACATCCCGGCGTGGGCTCGATGGCATAGACTTTTCCAGACTCGCCCACACAGCGGGCAAAGAGAAAGGTGTAAACCCCAACGTTGGCCCCCACGTCAATGGCGTTCATGCCCGGCTTGAGGATTTGCCGACACAGCTCGATTTCACTCTCAAACCAGCGATCTTGAGCCAGGAGGACGAAGGTCACAATGCTTTTAAGATCTGGCTCTAGCCTTAGCTTGTACCCCTCATACTGAGTCCAAATCTCCATACTGGCCACCGCCTCCGAGGCTGGATCTCCGTTAGGAGGCGTTTCTAACTCTTGCTCTGCTGAATCCGACTCTGCCTTGGAGGGATCCTGCCGCGGAATGTAGCGATCTAGAACCAGTTGCAGCACTTGCATGGCCCGATCTTTTTGGCCAGGGAAGTGATCCGCTATTTTCTGCAGCAAAAAAGGCCCTTCCGGCTGCGCTTGGGCCGCCGCATTCATGGCAACCACCATTTGCGCCTCTAGATCCTCTGGGTCAATGGCTGCAGCCAGCCGCCAGTAGGGCAATGGCTCCGGTCGGTAAACGACTCCGCTGTGGTGGGCTAGCCAACGGGCTAGAGTGTGGAGGTAGCGCTCGCGGGGGCCAAGGCGGGAAGCAGAAGCGGCCTTAGAAGAGCGGCGGGCCTTTTTGCTAGCAGAAGCCAGACGAGGGGGATCCCAAGCCAGCCTGGGCTGGGATCCGGTTAGGCCCAATCTGGGATCTTCTAGGTAACGCTGGGTCAAAAGCCGGGAGAGCAGCTCTTTTCCCTCTTGGAGGGCCGTGTAGCCGCTTCCCAAGGCCAAAAGGGCATGGAGGCGATTGAACTGGGAGGGGAGATGGTTGGGATCGAGATCCAAACCCTGCCGCCAAGCTGCCAGAGCCATGGCCCAAGCCGCACGTCGCTCCCGCGAGGTTTTGGCTTGCTGGGCCTTCAAGCAGTGAGAGATGCCCAGCTCGTTACATTCATCGGCAGTGGTGGGGATCCCCATGGCTTGGCTGACTAAGCTGCTGGACTATCCTATCACTTTGCCGGAACTCATCCTTCTCTGAAGCAGCAAAAGAGAGCATGCCTCTAACCCCCAAAACCCTGAACTTTGCTGAATTTACTGAGCTTTAAGCGGTTTGGCAAAAGTCATTGAGAGGGATATAGTAGACCAAGTTTCCCCCTGATCCTTGAGTCCACCGCAACGGTTGCCGGGAAGTGAAGGGGGAAAGCGCTCGGGGGGTATTCCTCAGGGCTTTGCGGGATACCGCCTTCCTGCTCAGAGATAGGCAGGATGCGATCGCTTCTTTCCTGAACCATGTTCAGGAGAGTTCAGCGTGAATGTATCAGGTAGTCTATCTAGGGAAGCAGTGCTGCTTGTTGTTGAGGAGTGTTCATGGTACGCCGTTTCCCCGTCTGGATTGCTGCTGCCGCCCTGGCAGGAGGGATCGCCTGTACGCAGGCAGCTCCTGTGCAAACTCCTGACCAGGTGGTGAGCACTTTCATCGCTGCTGCCGAGAAGGGGGACTGGGGCACGGCAGACAGCTACCTGACGGAGCGCTTCAGCAATGCCCTCCGGCCGGGATCCCTGCCTTCGATTTGGGGCACGGTGGGGAAAAACGTGCAGGTGCGCAACCAAGAGGTGACCGGGAAGACGGCCTATGTCTGGGTGGAGGGCACCGACTCGCTGGAGGATGCGGCCCAGCGCCTGGGGCTGGATCCCTTGACGTTGCGCAAGTATTTGACCCAGCCGGATCTGGCGGATCCGACCTATCAGCAGTTGGCCCCCCAGTTGGTGGGGATGCGCCTGGAGGGAGAGACGGTAACCTCCCGCGTCAAGATCACCCTCTACCAGCAAGATCGCGGCTGGCGAATTGAAGTGTGGCAGCCGGATAAGCCACCTGCTGCTTCGGGATCCCAGTCGGAAAACCCAGAAGAGACAGAAGCAGCGGATCCCGGTGAAAATTCTGCATCTCCAACCGAGAACCCCTAGGACTGTTACCTGCAGGGAGATTGGGGAGGGTGTGGATGTGAGAGCGTGGTTTTTCTTGGTGCTGGCTTTGCTGCCTCTGGGGGGTTGCTGGCAGGCCAAAACGGCGGAGGAAACGCTGCGGGAGTTTGTCCAGGCGGCCAATGCCCGCGATTTTGCCACCGCAGAAGCCCTGCTCACTCCGCGGCTGCTAAAAGGGATCCCTCCGGGGGCCTTGGATCAATCGTGGCCCTCAGCGGAGGAGTTTACCCTCACCCCCATTCAAGCGGTGGGCAATACGGCCATTTTCCGGGTGGAGGCAATCCTGAAGCCAGAAGCGGTGGTGCCGACTTTGCGTTTCCAGTTCACTGCCGAGGAGCTGCAACGATTTTTAACAGAGCCGGATCGGGAGGATCCCCGGTTTCGCCCTTTTCGCTCTCAGTTGGGCTTCTACGAGCCTTTGCCGGAGGGTCGGCTGCGCGCAGTTATGGAGGTTACCCTCTATCGCCAGGCTCAAGGGTGGCGGGTGGAGTTGGCTCGGCTGCAGCCTTTAAATACAGAGGTTCTCTACGAGCCAATCAAGTTAGCGGAAGAAGCACAGCCTTTCCAACTAACTGGGACGGTGCGGCTGCTCAACCGCAAGGAGGGCTGGATTGGGGTCAACTTGGAAAAAGTCAGCCCCAGCTTGGAGCGCTACGCGGGCACGTGGGTCTCGGTGGTTCCCGCTGAGGAGGTGCAAGTGACTCGCCTTGGCCGCTCTGCCAGCTGGCTGGATCTGCTCCCGGGAGATGTGGTGGAAATGGAAGGCACCGTTCGGTTCGCCGTCAACGTCGATGCGGAAGGATCGATCCCAGCAGCCATTCGGGCCGAGCAAATCAGGGTACTCAAAGCAGACTCAGAGGGATCCGGATCCCAGCCTTAGGTGGGACAGCTCCTGAGGGAGCAAGTCCTGTTAACGCAGGGGAGAGTCCAACAGCACCACCAGCCGCTCTTCCAGAAACTTCAGGTTGGCCACCACCTGGTTAAAGGCTTCTTCTGGGGTCCAATCCATGAAATCCAGGGCCTTGGCCACCAGAGCCTGCACAGGCACAGGTTTCTCCCCAAACACATCAACCAGCCAGCGCACCGAGAAGGGATCGATGGCAATGTTGCCCTCGGATCCGGGCCAACCGTTGATATTGACCGGGCCATTGTCGCGGATGGCATTCTCAAAGGCAGCCTTGGCGTTGAGCCTCAGCAGCAGAGGATGCGCCTGTACCGAGCCATTTCTCCATTCCTCGCTGCTGAAGGGTTGAGGAGAAGTCGCTCCGGTGGGGTGGCCACACCAGAAGTCGATCAGGCGGGTCAGGTTAGGAAAGATTAACTCGATAAAGTGCAGCAGCTCCTCTTGGTTGAGCTTTTTGATTTGCCGCAGAGCGTAGGGAACGGGCTTGGTGAGGACCCGCTCCAGCTTCCACTGCTGCCAATTGACCATGCTGATGAACTCCAGCCCGGCCTGGCGGAGCATCTGGAAAACCTGAGGCACGGTAAAGCCTTTGTCGCTGCGCAGCAGAAAGTTGGCCAGGATCCCATTGGTGGTTTTGATGGCATCCCCCTGCCAGTGGCTTTTGACGAAGCTGCCCTCGTGAAGGGCATCCATCACTTCCCTCAAGATGGGAACGGCTTTGGCAGCCGGCTCATCCATCACCCCCAGCAGCTCCATGGCATCCTGCATGTTGAAGATAAACTGGCGCTGGTAAAGGCTGTGGACATTGGTGCGGATGATGCCGTCCGGTTTGAGGACTTGGCGCATGCCTTTCAGCCCCGCCACCGGATCGTCCAGCAGGTAGAGCACGTCGTTGCAGGCGATGAAATCGAATTGCTCCCCCAAGGCCCTCAGGTCGGTGATGTCCATCACCTCGAAGCGCACGTCTGGAATCTGGTGAAACTCAAAGCGCTGCCGGGCCATTTTCAGGGATTCTGCCGAGATGTCCACCCCGACGAAGGTGGCACCCGGATTGGCCGTGGCCAGCACGAGGGTCTCCCAGCCGGAGCCACAGCCGGCGTTGAGCATTACTTTGCCCTCCGGTTTCACCACCTTGCGGTTGCGGCGATAGTAAGCGGTGGTGAGGCTGTTGGCAAACAGCGCGAAGTTATCCGTAACCGTCTGCTCAATCGGCACATTCGGGTACGGAAACTCGTCAAACTGTGCCTGAACCAACTTGGAAGTGGATTGCTCCGGCATAGGGATCCCTGCCTTTCTAAGCTTATTAGGATTCTAAAGCGACCCCAGCGCTTATCCCAGCCGCTGCTCGGTTTGCGGGTCAAACAGGTGGAAGCGATCCATGTCGAAGATCACTTCCGCCCACTGGTTGACGCGCAGCTGGGTACGGGGATCCACGCGGGCAATAAACTCCTGCTCGGCCAGGATCCCTTCTCGGTCGCTGGTGCTGAGATAGAGGATTACTTCATGGCCCACCAGCTCCGTTACCGAGACCTTAGCCCGCACCGGGGCAGGTTGGATCCCTGGGGGTTGGTAGTGGGGATCGTGGATGTTTTCCGGGCGGATGCCGAAGATGACCGACTTGCCGACGTATTGCCAATAGGGCTCTGCCTGGTGGGGCGGGATGGCCACGCGGAAGGCGCCGGTATCGATCCAGAGGGTGCCCTCCTGCTCCCGCAGCTTGGCCTGGAAGAAATTCATGGCGGGGCTGCCGATGAACCCGGCCACAAACAGGTTGGCCGGGCGGGTGTAGAGGGTGTGGGGGGTATCCACCTGCTGCAGGCGGCCATCCTTCATGACGGCGATGCGGTTGCCCATGGTCATGGCCTCCACCTGGTCGTGGGTAACGTAGATGAAGGTGGTGCCCAGTTGCATGTGCAACTTGCTGATCTCGGCCCGCGCCTGTACCCGCAGCTTGGCATCCAAGTTGGAGAGGGGCTCATCCATCAAAAACACCGCCGGATTGCGCACGATGGCCCGCCCGACGGCAACCCGCTGCCGTTGCCCACCCGAAAGTTCCTTGGGCTTGCGGTTGAGCAAGTGCTCGATCCCAAGGCGCTTGGCCACCCCCCTAACCCGGCTTTCGATCTCCGCCCGTGGCAGGCCGCGCAGCTTGAGGCCAAAGGCCATGTTCTCGGCCACGGTCATGTGGGGGTAGAGGGCATAGGATTGGAAGACCATGGCGATATCCCGATCCTTGGGGGGGACATCGTTCACCACCCGGTCGCCAATGTAGATGGAGCCGGCGCTCACTTCTTCCAAGCCGGCCAGCATGCGCAGGGAGGTGGTTTTGCCGCAGCCGGAGGGGCCGACAAAGACGAGAAATTCCCCGTCTTCGACGGTGATGTTCAGGTCATGGACGGCGGTGGTGTCTCTGTAGCGCTTGGTAACGTGTTCGTAGGTAACGCTGGCCATGCTCTCAACCTTGGCTCCGTTGCGCACTCAAACCCTATCCAAAGCGGCGGGCAAAAGTCAAATCGAGTTGAGTTGAGTTCGGTAGGGAGAGCTGGGGATCCCTGCAGCGAAGCCAGTTTATGGTCGTTGCCCCTGCCCTTGCCCCGGCCCCTTTCCCAGAAGGAGAGGGGAGCTGGGAAGCCATGGAATCTTGAACCGAAATGTAAAAAAAGGTAGGCTCATCGCCTACCTCTATGGGATCCTTTTTCCCTATTAGGAAGTTGCCTAACCTCTAGGCCATCAGGAGACAACGCTCACTTTGACCACTTGGGCTTTTTCAGAGTCGGCCTTCGGCAAGGTGAGGGTGAGGATCCCATCTTTGTATTCGGCTTTCACCTGATCGTGTTTGATCCGGTTCGGCAGTGGGATCACCCGTTGGAAGCGCCCGTAACGGAATTCAGTCCGGGTTACCCCTTTGTCTTCAGAGCGCTTCTCAAATCGCCGTTCCCCAGTGATGGAGACCGCTTCGGCTGTGGCTTGGATATCCAAGTCGTTGGGGTTCAAGCCGGGCAGCTCCAGCTTCAGGGTAATGGTTTCGGGATCATCGTGCATCTCCACTGCCGGCATGAAGGCGAAGCCGTCAGCTTCGGTGGTGCGAGGGATCAGCCGGTCGAACATCCGGTTCATTTCCCGTTGAATTTCGTCAATTTCCCGAAATGGATCCCAGCGGACAAGAGCCATAGAGCATCCTCCTCCTCTATTACTTTGCTTTTTTGACTTCCACTTCGAGTTTGGAGCTTAGCTTTCGGGGCTCAACTTTAGAGGTATAAGCAAAACCTCTATGCTTCTAGTGTATTCAAATCTATTCCGAGAAGTGTAGGGTTTTCTGGAATGTTTCTTAGGTGTTTACCCTACAGGTTTATCCATCCAAAACCCTCTGGGACTCCGTATGTTTGGGGCGGCGATGGAGTTTTGTGGGTAACCACATACTGAGACCGGTGGCCACCATCACCAGCAGCCCCAGTCCGTTTAAGAAGGGGTAAACCGCTTGCAGATCGAGGGGGCCCCACTGCCCTTTGTGGATTTGGATCAGCCAGTAGTAGTCGAAGTTTTCGTTAAGGCGGGCAATTTGATAGAGGGATCCCGTCAGCACCGTCACCACCAAAGGCAAGGCCAGGATGGGGGCAAGGGTGCGGTGGATGCGGCGGATCCTCTTTGGATTCAGGGCCATTGAGCTTTCTCCAGGGCAATGGGGCGATCCCTGCCATGCTATCAGGGCGACCCAGGGCAGATTTGGAATCCTACTCCACCCTGCTCAAGAACGGATCCCGAGCAAATCCTCGATCTTGGGCATTTGCTCGGGGGGGATGACCCGCCCTTCGTCCTCAAAGCCGGGGATCTCGTGGAAGTTGAGGTAGCGATACAGCTCGCCGGCAAAGGGCTGGATCTTGGTGGAGACGATCTCTCGGTACTCCTCAGGGGTGGGGATCCGGCCCAAAAGGGCGCAGGCAGCGGCCAGCTCGGCGGATCCCAGATAAACCCGCGCGTCTTTGCCCATGCGGTTGTTGAAGTTGCGGGTGGAGGTGGACATGACGGTGGCCCCATCTTCCACGCGGGCTTGGTTGCCCATACACAAGCTGCATCCCGGCATTTCCGTTCTGGCCCCGGCGGCAGCAAAGGTGCCGTATACGCCTTCCGAGCGCAGTTGTGCCTCATCCATGCGGGTGGGCGGACAGATCCAGAATTGGCGCACCTTGGCCCGCCCTTGGCCTTCCAGGATTTTGGCGGCGGCGCGGTAGTGGCCGATGTTGGTCATGCAGGAGCCGATGAAAACTTCGTCAATCTTGATCGGCGTATCGGGGTTGCCGGCGGCGTGTTGGGCATGGACTTCGCTCAGGGTCATCACCTTGTCGGGATCGTTGGGGGCACAGACAATTGGCTCGGTGATGGTGCTGAGGTCGATTTCGATGACTTCGGCGTATTCAGCGTCGGCATCCGCCTCCAGGAGGGTGGGGCTGGCCAGCCAGGCTTCCATTTTGGCGATGCGCCGCAGCAAGGTTCTCGCATCCTGGTAGCCGCGGGCAATCATGTTTTTCAGCAGCACCACGTTGGAGCGCAGATATTCTGAGACCGTCTCGAGGCTCAGCTGGATGGTACAGCCGGCACAGTTGCGCTCTGCCGAGGCATCGGTAAACTCAAAAGCTTGCTCCACCTTCAGATGCGGCAGGCCCTCGATCTCCATGATGCGCCCGGCAAAGACGTTTTTCTTGCCTTTTTTCTCAACGGTGAGCAGCCCCCTCTGAATGGCCACGTAGGGGATGGCATGGACAATATCCCGCAGGGTGATCCCCGGCTGCAGTTCCCCCTTAAAGCGCACCAGCACCGATTCCGGCATGTCCAAGGGCATCACCCCCATGGCGGCGGCAAAGGCCACCAGACCGGATCCCGCCGGGAAGGAGATCCCCAAGGGGAAGCGGGTGTGGGAGTCGCCCCCGGTGCCGACGGTATCCGGCAGGAGCATGCGGTTGAGCCAGGAGTGGATAATGCCATCGCCGGGACGCAGGACAACGCCCCCGCGGGAAGCGAAAAAGTCGGGCAGCTCTTTGTGGATCTGGATGTCCACCGGCTTGGGATAGGCGGCGGTGTGGCAGAAGCTCTGCAGCACTAGGTCGGCGTTGAAGCCCAGACAGGCCAGCTCCTTCAGCTCATCGCGGGTCATGGGGCCGGTGGTGTCCTGGGATCCCACCGTGGTAATGAGGGGCTCACAACTGGTGCCCGGGCGCACGCCTGGCAGCCCACAGGCTTTGCCCACGATTTTTTGCGCTAGGGTATAGCCTTTGCCGGTGTCTGCCGGTGGAGTGGGGCGGATAAACAAGGTCGAGGGAGGCAAACCCAAGGCTTGGCGGGTTTTGTCGGTGAGGGCACGGCCAATCAACAGGGGAATACGTCCCCCCGCCCGCACTTCGTCGGGGAGGGTCACGGGCCGCAGGGAAAAGGTGGAGAGAACCTGGCCGGCCTCAGAGCGGATCACGCCTTCGTAGGGGCAAATGGTAACCACCATGCCGGTTTCCAGGCGGGAGACATCGCACTGGATGGGCAAGGCCCCGGCATCTTCGGCGGTGTTGAAGAAGATGGGCGCAATGGTGCCCCCCAGGATCACCCCCCCAGCCCGCTTGTTGGGCACATGGGGAATGTCGTGGCCGATGTGCCAGAGCAGCGAGTTGAGGGCGGATTTGCGGGAGGATCCCGTGCCTACCACATCCCCCACAAAGGCAACGGGATGGCCGCGGCGCTTCAGCTCGGCAATGGTAACCAGGGATCCTGGAGCGCGGGACTCCAGCATGGCTTGGGCGTGGAGGGGGATATCCGGGCGGGTGGTGGCGTGGGCGGCGGGGGAAAGGTCATCGGTGTTGATCTCGCCGGCAACCTTGAACACTGTTACAGTGATGGCTGCGGCCAGGGGAGCTTTGGCGGTAAACCATTCGCCCTTGGCCCAGGACTCGATCACCTGTTGGGCATAGGCATTGCCGGACTGGCTCAGCTCCAGCACGTCGTGAAAGGCATCGAAAACCAGCAGGGTGTGGCTGAGGGCGCGGGCTGCTGCCGCTGCAATCTCACTCCGGGGATCCCGCAACAGATCCAGCAAAACTTGGACGTTGTAGCCCCCCAGCATGGTGCCCAAGAGCTCCACCGCCCGCAGGGGAGTGATCAACGGGGATTCAACCTCCTCCTTGGCCACAGCGGCCAAAAAGCCCGCTTTCACATAGGCGGCTTCATCGACCCCCGGCGGGACGCGCTCTGTTAAGAGGTGCAACAAAAAGGCTTCTTCGCCGGCAGGCGGGGCCTTCAGGAGCTCGCACACCTGGCTGGTCTGGGCAGCGTTTAAGGGCAGCGGCGGGATCCCTTGGGCCTCGCGGGCAGCGGCGTGTTGGCGGTATTCGGCCAGCATGGGGGTTTAGGCACTCGACGTGGGTATTTATTCTACCGCTAGCTCGGCAGAGGAAAGGTCCTCGAGAAGGGATCCCATCCGCTGGCGGTAACTCAGCTTGGCCTAGGATAGCTCCGCCAACAGCTCTTTTTGGTAAAGGCCAATACAAGCCTGGATCAAGTCGTCCAGCTCCCCATCCAAGATGGGCTGCAGAGGGAAATTCTGGTTAAGGCGGTGGTCGGTAACGCGGTTGTCCTTGTAGTTGTAGGTGCGAATTTTTTCCGAGCGGGATCCCGTTCCCACCTGCATGCGCCGAGCAGAGCTAATGGAGGCCTGTTGCTCCTGCAGCTTCATCTCGTAGAGTTTGGCCCGCAAAATCTGCATGGCCCGCTGGCGGTTCTGCAGTTGGGAACGCTCCTCGGTACAAAACACCCGGATCCCGGTGGGCTTGTGGAGAAGATCCACCGCCGTCTCCACCTTGTTCACGTTTTGGCCGCCTGCCCCCCCAGAACGTGCCGTTTTGATTTCGATGTCTTTCGGGTCGATGACCACCTCCACCTCGTCCACCTCTGGCATCACCGCCACCGTGGCCGTCGAGGTGTGGACACGGCCTTGCGCTTCGGTGACGGGCACCCGCTGCACCCGATGCACGCCAGCTTCAAACTTGAGCTTGCTGTACACCTGATCCCCTTGAATCTCCAGGATCGCCTCTTTGTAGCCCCCCAGCTCTCCTTCCGATAGGCTCGCCAGACGCACCGACCAGCCCAGCTTTTCGGCGTAGCGGGTGTACATGCGGGCCAGATCCGCCGCCCACAGCGCCGCCTCCTCCCCACCGGTGCCGGCGCGAATCTCCAACATAATGTTCTTGTCGTCGTTGGGATCCCGGGGCAGCAGCAGCAGGGTGAGCTTTTCCTCCAGTTGTTCTTGGCGGGCCCGCAGTTGCTCAAGTTCCGCTCTTGCCATCGCCTCCAGCTCCGGGTCGGAGGCCGATTCCCGCAAAAGTTCTTCCGTCTGTTGCAGATCGCGATTCAGCTTTTGCCAGTCGTGAAAAGCCTGGACGGTGGCCTCCAAGGAGGAGCGGGCCTTAGCAATCCGCTGCAGCTCAGCTGGATCCGTGGCCACGTCTGGATCGGCCAAGCGCACCGTCAGCTCCTGAAAGGTGGCTTCGACATTCTTAAGCTGGTCGATCAGTTGAGCAGAAGCCATAGACTTGCGATACCCAGGAATCCAAGTATTGCCCACACCCAGATGGGGGAACCTCTACTTGGCCTTTTTGCCACCGCTCATGCCGTATTTGCGCATGAACTTCTCCACCCGGCCTTCGCTGTCGATGATCTTCTGGCTGCCGGTGAAAAAGGGATGGTTGCCCGACCAAACATCCACCTTGAGCTCCGGCTTGGTGGATCCCACCGTCATCACCACTTCGCCGTTGCAGATGACTTTGGCTTCTGGATACCACTGCGGGTGCAATCCTTTTTTGGGCATAACCCTTTCCTCCTCTGGGCCTGTTTCTATACCCTTGTCTATCAACATCTTCCTCTAAAAACAACGGCAGGGATCCCTAGCGCTTCGAGTACTGGGGAGCCTTGCGGGCCTTGCGCAGGCCGTATTTCTTCCGCTCCACGGCGCGCGGATCCCGTTTCAGATAACCCTCTACTTTCAAAGGGCCGCGATTGGCCGGATCCACCTCACAGAGGGCGCGCGCCACCCCCAGCTTGATCGCATCCGCCTGGCCGTGAACGCCGCCGCCATGGGCTCGCACCAGAATATCGTAGGAGTTTTCCAGACCAAGGATCTCCAGCGGCCCCTTCACACTGGCCAGCAGGGCTTCTTGATACTGCAGATACTGGTCTCCCGGCCTGTCGTTGATGATGATTTTGCCCGTGCCGGGCACCAAACGCACGCGGGCAACGGCGGTTTTGCGGCGTCCGGTTCCCCAATAAACGGCTCGTTGGCTGCTCGCTTGAGTCATGCTTTGGCTCCTGGGATCGTGTTGAGGGGATAAACCTGGGGTTGCTGGGCCTCATGAGGGTGGTTTGGCCCGACATAAACTTTCAACTTGGTGAATTGCCGCCGGCCCAAACGGGTGTGGGGCAACATTCCCTTGACCGCTTTTTCCACCACCCGCTCCGGCAGCCGCGCCTGCAGTTGGGCAAAGGTTTCCACTTTCATGCCGCCAGGACGGCCGGAGTGGCGGCGGTAGAGCTTTTGGGTGCGCTTTTTGCCGGTAACTACCACTTTTTCAGCATTGATCACAACCACGTAGTCCCCCGTATCCAGGTGAGGGGTGAAGTCCGGTTTGTGCTTACCCCGCAAGAGGGTGGCCACAGCGGCGGCCAAGCGGCCCAGGCGCTGATTGGCAGCATCCACCAGATACCAGCGGGGCGCCAGAGTTTCGGGGTTGGGAAGGGGAGTTTTGTTCATGGCAGGCAAGGAAACATATCAGGACAAGCTTGGAGATCGCCCAGATCAACCGCAGGAATGGGCCAACGCAGCCGGCGACCGGAGGGCGGAGGGAGGCTCTGTGGGCAAGGCCCAAAAGGGCAGCGAGTGGGCGAACTGTTGACCGAAGGGATCCGCAGCATAGCCCACATCCGTCAGGCACAGCCCTTGCGGAGGAGCGCTGTAGCGGGTGCGCATCTGGCTCCAGTCGTTGTGTTGCCACAGGTGGACAAACTGTGCCGGGCTGAGCTGGCCCCGGCCCACCACCTCTAGGGATCCCACCAAGAGCCGCATCATCCGGTAGAGGAAGCCGCTGGCCTGCACCTCGATGCTGATCAAGTCCCCCAGCCGCTGGCAGAGCACCTCCTGCACCTGTACCCGCGAGTGGGGCCGATCCGATCCCCGCCGCCGGAAGGCTTCCAAGCTGTGCTCCCCCAGCAGGGAATTCAGGGCTTCCGCCATCGGCTCCACCTGCAGAGGCCAACGCACTTGCCAGCTAAAGAGGCGCCAGAACACATCCGGTCGCTCCCGGTTCAGGATCAGGTAGCGGTAGCGGCGCCAGCGAGCCGAAAAGCGGGCGTGCCAGGAGTCAGGCACTTGAGCAGAAGCCAGCACTACCACATCTTCCGGCAGACAGTCGTTCAGCACCCTCGACCACTCCGCCGCAGGGATGCCGGAGGTGGTGTCGAAGTGGGCCACCTGGCCTGCAGCATGAACCCCCGTATCGGTGCGACCGGCCCCATAGAGGGTTACCGGATGCCCCGCCCGCGACGCAATCGCCTCCTCCAGCACCCCTTGCACGGTACGGCGGGCTGCCTGGCGCTGCCAGCCATAGAACCTGCTGCCGAGGTACTGAATTCTCAGGGCAATGCGACGGTACGGCATGGATCCCTTTCCGCTACACCAGCTCGATGACCGCCATTTCTGCTCCATCCCCCCGCCGATGCACGGTGCGCAAGATGCGGGTATAGCCACCGGGCCGATCCCGGTAGCGCTCAGGAGCCTGCTCAAACAGGGAGCGCACCAGCTCCTTGTCGTAGATGTAGGCCAGCGCCTGTCGCCGCGCCGCCAGGGATCCCTCTTTGGCCAGGGTGATCATCTTCTCGGTGGTGGCCCGAATGGCTTTGGCGCGGGCTTTGGTGGTGGTGATCCGCCCTTCCCGCAGCAGAGCCGTGGTCAGCGCCCGCATCAGGGCCTTGCGCTGGTCGGCGGGCTTATTGAGGTGGGGGGTACGACGGCGGTGGCGCATGGTAACCTCTGTCTTGTGTCCTACACTCTTCGGGGATCCTTGCGTTTTGACGCGGTTGTGCTAGCGGTGCAGATGCTTGAGACGGAACCTAAACTCTAGGCCTTGCCTTTTTCGCGGGTGCGGGGCAGTGTCAGACCAAAGCGGGCTTTCAAAGCCTGCACCACCTCTTCGGCAGACTTCTGGCCAAAGTTTTTGATCTCCAGCAGATCTTCCTCGGTATAGAGCAGCAGATCGGCCACCGTGTTGATCTGAGCTCGCTTCAGACAGTTGTAGGCCCGCACCGAGAGCTGCAGCTCCTCGATGGGGATCTGGTTTTTTTGGTTGTCCTCTTCTGGCTTGGGCGGCACAGGAGCATCGAAGCTGACCTCCTGCAGCGGTGCGAACAAGCCCACCAAAATGCGGGCCGCTTGGCTGAGGGCCTCTTGCGGGGTGAGGCTGCCGTTGGTCCAGATTTCCAATACTAGCCGATCTTTTTCCAGGAATTGGCCCACCCGAGCTGCTTCCACAGCGTAGTTCACCTTGCGCACCGGCATGAAGACAGAGTCGATCTGCAGAAAATCAATCGCCATCGCTTTGCTGTCGGAGTAATCGACGGCGCGGTAGCCATGTCCCCGGCCAATCATGAACTCCATTTCCAAAATCGCCCCTTCCGCCAGGGTGGCAATGTGGTGACGGGGGTTGATCACCTCCACATCGCTGGGCAATTGCAGCTTCTCAGCAGTAACTTCCCCTGGCCCCTGAGCCACCAAGCGGCCCACCTGAGTCTCGGGGGAACTGGAGCGCAGCACCAGCTCCTTCATGTTTAGAAGGATCTCCATCACGTCTTCCCGCACCCCCGGCACCGTGGAAAACTCGTGGGTCACCCCGGCAATGCGTACAGCAGTCACCGCCGTCCCCTCCAGATTGGAGAGCAACACCCGCCGCAGGGCGTTGCCCACCGTGATCCCTTGGCCGCGCTCCAGCGGCCCCAAAGCAAATTTGCCGTAGTGAACGCCGTTATCATCCCGATGAGATTCAACACACTCGGTCTGGTAGGCAACAGCACTTGCGCTCGCTCTGCTGCCCAGAGAGTGGGAGAGGGTTCGGCTGGTTTGAATCGTCATGGTGGCCCCGTCCGTCTGGCTCGATATCCGTTTGGAGAACTGATGAAACTTCGAGGTCATCTCACGCTTGGGCAGACCTTCGCTGGGGCATGGCGTAGCTCTGGAGAAACCCCCCTACAGACGCTCGACCAGCCCTCAACGCGGGATCCTTCAGACACGCCGCCGCTTGGGAGGACGGCAACCGTTGTGGGGAATGGGGGTAATATCTCGAATCAGAGTAATTTCCAGGCCCGTTGCCTGTAGAGCGCGAATGGCGGTTTCTCGACCGGCTCCCGGCCCGCTGACCATCACTTCGATCTGGCGCATGCCGTTCTCCATGGCTTGACGCGCCGCACTTTCTGCTGCCATTTGGGCGGCGAAGGGAGTGCCCTTTTTGGCCCCTTTGAAGCCCGTAGAACCTGCCGAGGCCCAAGACACCACATCGCCGTTGGGATCCGTGATGGTGACGATGGTGTTGTTGAAGGTGGACTGAATGTAGGCCACCCCATTGGGGATGTTCTTTTTGACTTTACGTCCGCGCCGTTGCTGCCGAGCCATGATCCAGGTGTCCTTGCAATCGACTGTTTGGGGTTGGGATTCGGGATGGTGGAAGAGTTTTGCCTTCCGCGCAAAGCCGAGCGACTACTTCTTGGCAGGAGCTTTCTTCTTGCCGGCCACCGTTTTCCTGACCCCCTTGCGGGTGCGGGCGTTGGTGCGGGTGCGCTGGCCACGCACGGGCAGACCCAGGCGGTGGCGACGACCTCGATAGGTGCCAATGTCGATCAGCCGCTTGATGTTCATCGCCTCCTGGCGGCGCAGATCCCCTTCCACCTGGTATTCGCCCTCCACCACCGTTCGCAGGGCGGCCACCTCAGCGTCGGTGAGGTCGCGGGTACGAGTATCCGGATTGATACCGGTCTTCGCCAAAATCTGGCGGGAGCGGGTTAGCCCAATGCCGTAAATGTAGGTGAGGGCAATCTCCACTCGCTTTTCTCGGGGGATGTCAACTCCCGCAATCCGTGCCATAGTCAGGGGTACCTTATCGAAATCAAATCAAACCAAGTTGCCTGCCTGAGATGGGATTTTTATTCAGGGGGATGTGGCCGTGGAGATGCTGGTCTTGGGATCCATGCTCACCGAGAGGTCTAGCCAACGTTTTGCTCGGTTGTGTCGGAAGCCTTTGCCTCTGTCTCCCGTTGCAGGCTGAACCCACCCACCATCGACCCTCTAGCCCTGCCGCTGCTTGTGCTTGGGGTTGGAAGAACAAATGACCATCACCCGACCGTGGCGGCGGATGACCCGGCATTTTTCGCAGATCCGACGGACGGAAGGCCGTACCTTCATGGTTGATCCTGACAAAACCAGCGAATATCCATTCTATGTTCGTCTGGGCAGCCTGTCAAAAAATGGGTTTGGGCTTTCCGGCACCGAGGGGACGGTCGGGTTGGCTATGCTGGTTGGGCAAGGATCTCCTGAGTCAAAGCAGGCGCGGCTGTGGAGTGAGGAAGGTCATGCGGTGGCAATGGCTGGTTGTGCTGAGCAGCGTGCTGGGGCTGGGATCCCCCGTGCTGGGGCAAGGGATCCCTTTGCCGGAGGCAGGCTCTTCCTCTGCGGTGGAGAACTTTTCGACGGACGGGAACGGCCTGAGGACAGAGGGGGATTGGCTTTTGCCGTTGCGCAGCTCTGCCGATCGCATCGATGGGGTACCGGATCGGGGCTGGGTTGCGGTTGGGCTGTTGGAGGAGCAGGCCGTGACCCTGCTGGATGGGGCCAGCGGGGATCCCCTGTGGCAGGTGGCGGTGGGGTTTGCTCCCAGTGTGGTGCGGGTGGATGAGGCACGGCAGGTGGTCTACGCCTCTGGCCCCAATGCCCCTGGGCTGGTGGCCCTCGATCTGCTGACGGGGGAGCTGATTCAGGCTTATGGGTTGCCGGCGGGAGTTTTGGATATTGCCGTGGATGCGGCCACAGGGCGGGTTTTTGCCTCCCTGCCCTCTGCCCAGAGTTTGGCGGTGATGGCTGCTCCCCTTCGCAGCAGCGGTGCGGAGCACAAACGCCAAAGCGCCCCCTCAGAGCAGCCGCAAGCCCGCAATTTGCCGATGCCCGGCCCCCCCTTGGCGCTGGCCTATGATGCGCAGCGGGGATCCCTGTTTGTGGGCCTAGCCGGGGAGGATCCCCTCAGTTTGCTGGTGGTCAACCCAGACAATGGGGAGTTGTTGGCCCGTTGGCGCGGCGGCAATACTCCGGAAGCGATGGCTTTGGATGCCGAACGGCAACGCTTGGTGGTGCTCAACTCCGGCAGCCAAGATCTAACAGTGCTGGATCTGAGCCGCAGCGGCGAGGCCCTGCAGCGGGTTGGCCTGGATTGGCGACCGACGCGGCTGGCCCTTTCCCCGGATGGACGTTGGGCTTACGTGACCTCCCGCGATAGCGACCGCCTGCAGCTGGTGGATTTACAGACGGGGCGATTGGTGGCCTCGCTGCGGCTGCAGGGACAGCCGACGGGTCTGGTGATGCTGGGGGAGCGGGATCTGTGGGTGGTGGCAGCAGGGATCCCGGCCTTGCGCCGTTTGCAGGATATTCAGGCTCAAGTTGGCGACGGCGGGACAGAGGTCCTGAACGGGGGAGTCCCCTCTCCAGGCAACCGCGGTGTGGTGACCGGGCGGGTGCTGGATATTGCCGGCCAACCCGTTCAGACCGGGGTTTTGCACTTGGCCGCCACGCCAACCCAACCCCAGCAAACTGTTCGCATTGCTGCCGACGGCACTTATGTGCTGCCGGAACTGCCGGCTGGCCTGTATTTGGTAGATGTGGAGGTGCCGGGTTTTCCCCTGACCAGCACCCAGGTGGAAGTCCGGGCCGGCTTTGTCTCCACTCAGGATATTCGCCTGCCGCCAGGGGAACCGACCCGCCAGCCGGAGGGCATTGGCCTTTTGCCGGATGAACCCGTTTACTCGGATGAGCTGGCCCGCCACCTCAGCATGGCCCTGAAGGAGTTGCAGCCCCAGCGACCGGTACTGCTCTTGAAGGGGCCTCTGGGGCCGGATCCCTGGTTTGAGCCGCTTCTGCCCCTCACCCAGGGCCTGACTTTGTTGGATCGGGATGAGCGCTACACCTCCGATTTGGCCAAGCTGAAGGTGATCGGGGATGCCCTGGGATTGCGCTACATCCTTTTGACCCAGATGCAGATCTCGCGGGACTACAACCGCCAGGGCAACTCTCTGCTGAATACAGCCTTACGCTTTGTGGCCCCGACGGTGCCGGTGGAAATTCCCAATTTCACCCCCAACCAGTTGCGCAGCCGCGGGGTGGTGGTGGTGGTGGACTTGCAGAGGGATCGGCCTGGGGATCGGGCTCGCTACTACGAAGCCTATGGGCGGGATGATGTGGGCGGGGATCCGATGTTTGAAGATGCGGCAGCGGGCCTATTTCGGCTGCAGGTGCGCAACATGGTGCCGGTGTTTGTCCAACAATGGCAAACCAACAACCCCTTTTCTGGGTGAGGATCCCTGCAGCAGGATCTTGCCCTGTTCGCGTCAGGGGTGCGGAGCAGAATAGAACCGACTGCTACTACCGGGTGCAACCTTCGCCATGCCTTTTTTCTTCTTTCATCCTCTCCGGCACAGGATTAGCTATCGCTACGCAACGCTCTCGCGAACAGGCAGTCTGGCCCTCTGCGGCTGGCTGGCACTGGCTTCAGGAGCGCTGGCTCAGGCTCCGGCCACCCCCATTCCGCGGTTGACGCCGTTGTTTCCCTCCCAAAACAGAGGGCAGCCCCAGGGAACGGCGCGGCTGGTGGGGCAGGTGAGCAACAGCGTGGGGCAACCTGTGGCGGGGGCACAGGTGCAGTTGGAGGGCATGGAGAACCCCAATCAGCCGATTCAAACCGATGAGCGGGGCGCTTTTGAGCTAGACCAAGCCCCAGCCGGGCGTTGGCTGTTGACGGTGTGGCACCCCGACTATGAAAAGGCAGAGCAGGAGATCCTCCTGCAAGCGGGCCTGACCACCCCTGTGGATGTGGTTTTGCAGGTGCCGATTCGGCCTCAACCCCGCCGTCGCCTTGGCATTTTGGGGGTGGGAGGGTTGGAGCATACCCAACTGTTGGGCCAGCGCCTGGCCATAGAGGCGGTGCGTCTGGGCTTGATCCCCAACGGCGAGAAGGTGGTGCCTCTGGACAACCGTCGCATTCAGCCCATTTTGCAGAAGGTGGGCTGGCCCATCTACGAACTGTTTGAGTGGGATCGCCGCAAGCCCGAAGCAGTAGGCCAATTTTTCGATTACCTGGGCCTGGAAGCCATCGTCATTGCCCGCGTCGATGTCCTCACCCGACCGGCTTCGCCAACGGAGTTGAGCCTGCGTTCCCGCAGCCGCCTGGAACTGTGGCGGTTTGATGAGCAAGGCAACCTGGTGGCGGATGTCTTGGCCGAGGCCAGTCGCGATCAGGTGGAGCGGGGCAACCTCAATGCTGCCGAGCTGGCCCAGCTTTATCAAATCCAAGTCACCCAGATGGCTGCTGAGGTGGGATCCCGCTGGAAGGAGCATCACCCGCTGGCCCAGTACCTAGAACTGGCTCAGGGAGAAGCCCCACCCCCACGCTCTCGCCTGGATACGGCTGTGGAGCTGCGCATCCCCTCTGCCACACCGACTCCCTAGGTCTTAAGCAGAACAGCTCCGGGATCTCTTCTGTTGTCGTGAAAGGGATTGTCCTGTAAACTACCCGACTCCGACCGCTAAAGCGGTACGGAGCGGGCTTTCAGTAGCCCTGAGCCTGCTCTGCCCTACCAGAGAACAAAACAGGCCCGAACCTCTAGGCTGGTTTACGGCAGCCCCCAAGAGCGCAATCACATTCGCACCATTCAAATCCGCATCCCCT
>NZ_JBSSDE010000021.1:0-54856 GCF_054060435.1 Thermostichus sp. MS-CIW-34
CACATGGCCGACACTGCGTTTTTAAAGGGCGTCGGCTACGGTCGGCGCTATCCTTCCCCGCCCTGAAGGACGGGGCTTGCCGCGCCTTTTGGTCAGGGGATCGCCTCAAAGCAGCTTGAAACAGCCACAACCCACCTCTAACCAAAGCTGATCCGGAGCAGGGAGAAATCATCCTCAAAGTCCGTCCGCCCCTGAAAGGATTGGGCCTCATGGATCACCTGATCCAGGCCACCGTCAGCGCTCTTGCTCAGCAGGGCTATCAAATTGTCCAGCCCCCAGAGTTCTCTCTGCGGGTTTATGACTTCGTAAACTCCATCGCTGAACAGGTAGAGATGGCTGTTCTCCGGGATCCGCACCTGATCCCTTTGAAAAGTGAGGTCGGGCAAAATGCCAATGGGCAAGTTGGCAGTCTTCAGCAGGAGCGAATCCTGACCCTGGATGAGCAGGGCAGGTGGGTGGCCGGCACTGGCAAAAGAGAGCAGACGGGATCCCGGCTGATAAACCCCATACCAAAGGGTGAAGTACATCTCATGGTGGGATCCCATTTGAAAAGAGTGGTTGAGGGCGCGCAAGACCGCGTCCGGCTGGCGGGGATCGGCATCGGCCAAGCCTTGAGTGCGCAACTGGTTCATCACCGACACCGACAACAGAGCGGATCCCACCCCATGCCCCGACACATCCAGCAGATAGATGGCCAGGTGCTCCTCATCCAGCCAATGATAGTTAAACGAATCTCCCCCCAATTCCTGGGAGGGCAAAAAGCGCCACTCGAGAGCCACTTTGCAGTCGGGGAAATAGGCTGGCTCCGGCAGGAGGGAACGCACATAGCTGGCCGCCTCGGCCAATTCTGCCCGTAACCTGGCCGTTTGCTGCTGCAGGTCATAGCTGAGCTGGTGTAAGCGTAATCCGGCTCGCACACGTGCCCGCAACTCATTGGGGTCGATGGGCTTGCTTAGAAACTCATCTGCTCCGGCATCCAGGCCCTGGATGCGGTCTTCCACCTCAGTGCGGGCGGTGAGCAAAATAAAAAACGTCGTGGAAAACTTGGGATCGGCTTTGATGCGTCGGCAAACCTCCAGCCCATCCATGTCCGGCATCATCCAGTCACAGATGATCAGCCCCGGCACCAGCAGGTGGGCTTGCTCCAGCCCCTCGGAACCGTTGCTGGCCATCTCCACGGTGTAGCCCTGTCGTTCCAGGGATCGCTTCAACACCAGCCGAATCGTCGGATCGTCGTCGACAATCAAAATGGCCGCCATGACCGCTGCACCCCAATCCCAAAGTCAAAACGCATCCAAACCCAACTCCA
The DNA here is from genome assembly GCF_054060435.1 of Thermostichus sp. MS-CIW-34. Lineage (NCBI taxonomy): Bacteria > Bacillati > Cyanobacteriota > Cyanophyceae > Thermostichales > Thermostichaceae > Thermostichus > Thermostichus sp. MS-CIW-34. Next base: position 1,310 of record NZ_JBSSDE010000021.1, read on the forward strand.
GCCCAATACCCCATACTGGTAGGCAGACCTTTTATCGTAGCTTAGGCGTTGCGTCAGGAAAACCAGCTCGGCAAGCAGTCCACGACAAAGGGGTGAAGCCTCAGCAGCCTCATCCATCAGAGCTGAAGGTACGTATCGATTTGTGGATCCTCAAAACCGTGGTTGCACGCTACCCAAAAGCTAACCGTTTCCAGATACTGGTGGCGGGAGACAATTCGAGGCAGATTCTGGGCAGATTCTTCTTGAGAGACTTTCATTGGATACAGAGATACAGATCACACTCATCCATCCTTCGCCGACTTAGAGTGAACGTTAAGATTCAATAGCCTTTACCGCATGAGCACATCTCCCCCATCCTTATCTCCTTCCGCCGTTCAGGATTCGCGGGCGAGCTTGCCTCCGGGACCTAGCGAAGCTCACAGGGGAGAAATTCGGCTGGAGGACTTGGACGAGAAGCAATTGTTGGCCTCCCTATCGTCGGTGGTGTTAAACCCGGCAGCTTGGAGTTGCTTCAGCGTCAGTGAAACCAGCCGCCTGCTACGCCCCCTGCAAATCTGCCCTGACTTGACGGGAACTCTTGTTCTCTCCCCAGGGGCCACTGCCGAAGTGGTCTATAAGTTCCTGCTGAGCGATGGTCGGATCGGAACCATGAAGGGGCTGATCTCCATCGAAGACTTCCGCAGCGAGCGGCTGCGCTCCGTTTACGATCAGCTTCACATCGAAAAGATTATACCGGTCTTCACCGAGTCGGTTGTGGTGCAAATCATCGACCATTTGAAACCGATTTTTGCCCGTGACTTGGATGAGCTGCTTTGGCAAGAAAGTTTTTACTTTACCCCTCAAGATCTGCGCCAGCAGGAGTTCTTGTTGCGCGGCCTACGGCCCGAGGCGATCCCACGCAGCTTTCGGCCTCACCTGCAAAGGGTCTACACCCAGATTATGAAGGTGTGTCGCAGCTTGCCCAACATCGCCTTCCAACTGTGTCTGCGAGCCTACCTGGAGTACAACGAGGTCAAGAACAGGCATCTGCTGGCGCTTCTGCTCAGCAAGTATTTTTACACGCTCTACCGCATCGGCGGGCTGGACGGTTGGGAAAGTGGGGATCCGGTGGAGCTGGGATCCCTGCGCTCCTCCAATCGGCAGGCTCGACTCCAGGCTCTTGCTCGCCTTCTAACCCTGGACAACGACAGCGACGCTCCCCTGGTGGGCATTGGGGGCAGCGGGCTGGGGGGCAGCTATTTCAGCGGGGAACGGGAGCCTACTGGTGTTGAGATGGTGAGCTCGGAGGAGATTGAAAAGCTGCGGCAAGATGTGGAGGTGGCCCGCGGCCAGATCGCCGAGGCCCAGCAATTGGTGGCCCAATATCAGGAGGAGAAAAAACAGGAACTGCTCAACCGCCTTCAGGATCCGGGAAAGTTTCTTCTCTTCAGCATTCATCAGTTTTTTGACACCCTCTTCGGAACCCTGCCCGGAGAGGTGAAAAGCGAGTACGGGGCAGTTTGGGTGCCGCGCACCTCCTACTTGGATGAGAAGGAGCGAGACAAGCTGACAGAGCATTTGCGCCACATCACCAGCGAAGCTTATTTGGTCAGCGTTCCCTTTGCCGAGGCCACCCTCATTAGCTATTGGCGAGTTTTGGCCGATTCCTTCTACAACCAATGGGTTTTGAATCAGTATAAGCAATTGCAGAGCTATGGGGTGGATTTGGAGCAACAGGGCATCCAGATTCTGGAACGAGAACGATTTCTGGATGAGGTTCAGTTGCGCTTTGCCGCCCGCCACCGAGAAATCGTCACCCAAAATGTGGAGAAGATCACCCAAATTGTGGTGGATAGCCTGGCCAAGCGGGTGGCCCTCAACACCGGCCAGCAAAGTTTTCAGGCTATGCGGGCCAAGTTGACCACCGTTTTGGATATGGACATTTCCCGCAAAGACGTGGGGGAAGTCAAGCGGCTGATCGACTACTTTACGGATGTGTTTTTGGGCAAGCGGGAGGAGCTGCGCTCCCCCTATCCGGTGGGCACGATTTTGCAAGTCAAGGCGGCCATTGAGGCTCGCCCCCCCGATAACCGCACCCGCATCGGTCTGGAAATTTTGGGTCAGCTCTACCGCGAGTACGTTCCCCTGCTGGGATCCGCACCGAAATAGGAACGGGGGCATAGCGGGGGATCCCGTAGGCCGACAGGTTTTGGGCACAATAGGGACTGGCGCGCTGTCTAGGGTTGGAGACGGAGATTCCCCATGCGCTACCGCCAGCTTGGCCACAGCCCTTTGCAAGTTTCGGAGATCTGCCTGGGCACCATGACCTTTGGGCAGCAGAATACTTTGTCTGAGGCTTTCGAACAGCTCGACTACGCGGTGGAGCACGGGATCAACTTCATCGATACCGCCGAGATGTACCCGGTGCCGGCGCGGGCGGAAACCCAGGGATCCACCGAGCGCTACATCGGCGAGTGGCTGCAACACCAACCGCGGCATCGCCTGATCCTGGCCACCAAGATCACCGGCCCTGGTCGGCCCTGGCATTGGATTCGCAACGGATCCCTGTCCATTACCCGCGACAACCTCAAGCAGGCGGTGGCCGGTAGCCTCAAACGCCTGAAGACCGACTACATCGACCTCTACCAGATCCACTGGCCGGATCGCTATGTGCCTCTGTTTGGGGGCGCTGCCTACGATCCCAGCCAGGAGCGGCCCACCGTTCCCATTGCCGAGCAGTTGCAGGCTCTGGCGGAATTGGTGCAAGAGGGTCTCATTCGCTACATCGGCCTGAGCAACGAAACCCCTTGGGGGGTGAGCAAGTTCTGCCAGGTGGCCGAGCAACTGGGGTTGCCCAAGGTGGTCTCGATTCAGAATGCCTACAGCCTCATCAACCGCACGTTTGAAATGGGCCTGGCGGAAGTCTGCCGCCACGAGCAGGTGGGCTTGCTGGCCTACAGCCCGCTCGGATTTGGGCTGCTGACGGGCAAATATCTGGGGGGGGTGAAGCCGCCGGGATCCCGTTTGGCCTTGTTTGAAGGCTTTGGCCAGCGGTACCGCAAGCCCAATGTGGAAGAAGCGGTGGCCGCCTATGTGCAAATTGCCCGCCGGCACGGTCTGACACCGGCCCAGTTGGCTTTGGCCTTTGTGCGCAGCCGCTGGTTTGTCACCAGCACCATCATTGGGGCCACCAGCCTGACCCAACTCAAAGAGAACCTCAGTTGCCTGGATGTGGAGCTGTCCCCGCAGCTCCTGGCGGAGATCGAAGCGGTTCACCAGCGCTACCCCAATCCTGCCCCTTAAGAGGTTGGCGAAACCGACGGCCAAATAGAACTTTTCGGAAGGTTTCCTCGTCTGGGTGTGCGGTTTGGATCATCCTCTCCTACACTTCTGTCCGGCCAACTTCCAGGGCCCCTCCCAACCGAGAGTGGGGATCCAAGACTGTAAATCCCGTACCCAGAACCTGAGGTGTGAACGATGCGTGAGCTTTCCCTTTGGCAGGGCTGGAAAACCGCCGCTCTGGTGATCAGTTGCAGCAGCTTGGCCTGGCTTGGGGATCCCGCTTGGGCCCAACTTTCTGATATCAGCACCTATTGGGGTGCCCAGTACATTGCTGGGTTGAATGAACGGCAGATCATCGGCGGCTTCCCGGATGGCACCTTTCGTCCCAATGAATCCATCACCCGTGCCCAATTTGCCGTCATTGTCACCAAAGCTTTTGGCCTAGATACCAACGTTCCTGTGCGCTCCTTTGCCGATCCGATTCCCAGTTGGGCGGCTCCCTCCATCGGCGCGGCGGCAGCGGCAGGGTTTGTTTCCGGCTTTCCGGACGGCACCTTTCGCCCCAACGATGTGCTCACCCGTGCGCAGGCCATCACTGTCCTGACCCGTGCAGCCACCAACGGCAGGCTCATCGAAGATGCCGGCCAAATTGACGCGATCCTATCCGCGTTCGGCGATGCCAATTTGGTTCCCAACTTTGCCCGCGCCCCCATCGCGACAGCAGTTCAGGAAGGGCTGTTGGTGCTCTACCCCAACCCCACCCAATTGAATGCCCAGGCGGTGGCCACGCGGGGGGAAGTGGCTGCTCTTACCTACCAAGCGCTGGCCAAGGTGGGCCGGGTGCCCAATTTGGATCCGCCGGTGGGGGCTGCCATTCCCGGCCCTGGGATCCGTACCGAGCTCCTTGCCCAGGTCACCCCTACGCCCGAACCCCTGGCCACGCCGGACATTCCCATTGAGCCTCTGGTGGAAACGCTGCCCGCCGCTCCAGAGGTGAGAACCTTCTTTGCCCGCGAAGAGCTGGGATCCGTAAACCCAGGGGATACCGTTACCGTGTTTTTGCTGGGATCCCCAGGGGCGCAGGGATCGTTTTCCATCCCCGGCATTGCCTACAACCTGCCACTGCAGGAAACCCGCCCAGGGCAATACGAGGGCAGCTACACCTTCCGCAGCCAAGACCGGGCCTCAGAAGCGCCTGTTTTTGCCCGCTTGGAGCGGGATGGACTGGTAACCCTGGTGCAGCTGCCGGATAAGACCATCACCATCGGGCGGGTGACCGACACCACCTTCCCCACCATCAGCGAACTGGTCCCTCCCAACGGATCCCTAACAGACAACCCTCGCCCCTCCATCTCAGCCCGTTTCCAAGATGACCAAGGAATTGACCTGAATAGCTTTACCTTGCTGGTGAACAATGTGGATGTCACCGCCCAAGCCCAGCTCACCCGCACCGGCTTCGCCTACACCCCAGCCGAGCCGCTGCCCACCGATCGACCGACCTTGATCGCCGTCCAAATTGCCGATACCAGCGGCAACACCACCATCCAGCAGTGGTCTTTCCAGGTGCAGGCCGCCCAGCCCACTGCCACACCGACCCCAACACCAACCCCAACACCGACAGCCACGCCCACACCGACCCCAACGCCGACTCCAGCTCTGACCCCAACGCCAACCCCAACACCGGTAGCTACGCCTACTCCCACACCCACGCCGGAAGCTACACCCACTCCCACTCCACAGCCTGGCGGGGAGCATGACTCTAGTCAATAATAAGCTCAACTATACTGAAAATAATGTATAATATGTTCAGTACGGATTACTACCAGTTGATCTTTCTGTTTACTTTCGAGTCTGCCAACATGGTAGCCAAAGCAAAGCAGAAAATTGGTAGTAAGACGACACGGAAACTGCGCTTTGGGTATTCTACTCAAAGCTTTGCGGGATACCGCCATTCTGTTTGGACTCCGTCCCGCTAACGCGAATGGAAACAAACAGAATGCTATCGCTGCATAGTTGAACAGTGATGTTCAGCAGTGTTCAGCGTAAATGTATCAGCCTTCACCTTCTCCTTCTCCAGAAGGACGGTCTCCTGCAGAACCCAAGCCGGAGTCCAGCCCCGAGGCTCAGGAGAGTGAGGCTACAGAGTCTCCTAAGCCAGAATCCCCAGCCCCCCAGCCAGGGGATCCCGGCGGACCGACTCCTTCTCCTTCCCCCAGCCCCTAGGGAAAACTCGATCCAGACCCCGAACAGGCTCAATAGTGTTTTAAGAGCTTCCGATCCCTTAATACCTACTAAATCTAGTGGGCACAAGCGGGGCAGGATGTTAAGCTACTGCCAGTTGTGACCGGATGGGATCCATGAGCTCAACCTTGCAGCCGTTCCTGCATTTGTTGCAGAGGAGTTCCTTTTGGGGGGTGTTGATAGCCGGTGCCGTTACCCCGGTTGCTGCTCAGCAGTTCGAGTTCACCCCTCAGCCGGTGCCCCCCAGGGGGGATCCCGTCCCTACCTTGCCCTTGCTGAGTGCTCCGCCCTCCCCCAGCTCTGCCGCCCCACCGGCCCTACCGCCTGTACCTCAGGTGCCGCAAATGCCGCTGGATCCCACGGCTCCGGTTTTGGATCCGATCCCGGTGGTGCCCGTTCCAGTGGCCCCAGGTGGACAACTCCCCCAAGGCGAGGCCTATTCCTATCAACGTCGGCCCGACCTCAGCCCAGGTGGGGATCTCCCTGGAGCCACGCGGGGCGAGCTGCCTGCCGGCACCCGTATTCTCCTCACGGTCTACCGCCCCATCACTTTCCAGCCCTACCAGGCCATTAACGGCCACCTGGAAGTCTCCGAGCCGGTGGTGGATCGCTTTGGCCAGGTGGTGATCCCGGCAGGGAGTGTAGTGTGGGGCACTTTTGAGCCGGTTTACCGAGAACTGAAGTTGTCTGGCCGGGAGGCGGAGAGCGCCGATCCCCAAGAGCGGGTCGTCGGCAGCCGCTTTGTGGCCAACCGCCTCACCATCGGCTCTTCCACCTACTTGGTGAGAGGCCAATCTGCGCCGCTACCAGTCGGGTTGGATCGCAACGCCGACGTCGGCACAACTGTAGCCCGCGGGGCAGGCTATGGGGCAGCAGGTGGGTTGGCCTTGGGGATCCTCACGGGGGGATGGGGCTTTTTGCCGATCTTGGCCGGCAGCTTGGCCGGCGCTGCGGCAGGCAGTACCAATATTGACCGGGTGGTGACGCTGCAGCCCAATACGTTGGTGGAGCTGGAACTGACCGATAGCCTGATCATCCAATAACTGGTCAACGCTCTCTTGCGCTGGGGCAGGTCAGTAGAGTAGAAGAGAGCACCCTCAATTGCTTCCATGGCCTTCTGGATCTACGTTGTGCCCCCGCTGGCCGGGCTGGTGATCGGCTATTTCACCAACGACATTGCCATCAAAATGCTGTTCCGGCCCTACCGCCCCTATCGGGTTTTCGGCTGGCGCATCCCCTTTACCCCCGGCCTGATCCCGCAGAACCAGCCTCGTCTGGCCAAGCAGATCGCCAAGACCATCATGGGATCCCTGCTCACGCCGGAGGAACTGCACAATCTGGCCCGTAAGCTGCTGCAAACCGAGCGCATGCAAGCAGGGATCCGCTGGCTGCTGGGGGTAGCCCTGGATCGGCTGCAAAACCCTGAGCAACAGCAGCAAACTGCTCAGGTGTTGGCGCGCATTTTAGCCGACCTGTTTAACGAGTCGTTGCCCCGCCTGGTGAAGGTGCTGGCCCGCCAAGAAACCTTTTTGGAAGGGCCCATTAACCAACTGTTCGACCAAGTGTTGCTGGAGCTGCGCCTCAGCAGCGAGCAGGCTAAGCAGCTCTCGGAGTGGATCTTGAAGCAGGCGCTGCCCCCAAAGGTGTTGCGGCAGAACTTGGTGGACTTTCTCACCGATCGCAACATCGAATCCCTTGACGAGGAGTTTCGTGAACGAGCGACCGGCTCCTACTGGGTGGTGGCCAACTTGTTCGGCCTGAAAAATGCCCTGTTGCGCCTGCGCACCTATTGTCTAGAAGAGCCGGAAGGGGCAGAAGCCATCTTGGAAGATCTGCTCAAAGACATCAACGCCTCCCGCCGCCTGACCGAGATCCTGCAGAACCTCTCGCTGCAAAACCTGCCGGTTTCCGCCGTGCGTCAGTTGCGCCGTGCCCTCCGCGACGGGATCCAAGATTACCTGCGCAGCCAAGGGCCAGAGGTTATCAAAGGGCTGGGGGAGACCATCGATTGGGAAAAAGTGGCCAGCCTGGTGTTGGGACGCCTGCGCAACTCCAAGGCGTTGATCACCTCCATCGATCAGATCAGCGCCGACCTGGCTTTGGTCTTGGAGCGCTACCTAGAACGGGATCTCGAATCCCTGATGATGCAGGTGATCCCGGTGTTGAACCTGGATCAGGTCATTGCCGATAAAGTCAACGCCACCTCCCCTGCCGACCTGGAGCAGGCCATCCAGCAGATCGTGCGCCAAGAACTCCAGGCCATCGTCAACTTAGGCGGCCTCCTCGGCTTTTTGGTGGGCTGTGTGCAGGTGCTGTTCTTGCTGGGCTGACGAGTTTGGGTTGGGCTTTGACTTTGGCTATGATATGAGAATGCGATTAACAATTCTCCACACTTCGGATCTCCATGCCAATCTACATCCCTGGAACTACTTCACCGGGATCCCTGCGGAGCACGGTTTAGCCAAGCTGGCCACCCTCATCAAGCGCGTGCGAGCAGCCAGTGAGGATCCCGTCCTGCTCATCGACAGCGGCGACACCATTCAGGGATCCCCCTTGGGCACCTACTATGCGCAAGTGGAGCGCGTCTCTCCTCACCCCTTGGCCCATGCTCTCAACGCCTTGGGCTACGACGCCTTTACCCCCGGCAACCACGACTTTAACTTTGGGCTGCAAGTTCTCCGGGATTTTGTCGGCGATCTCCGCTGTCCGGTGCTCTGCGCCAACATCCTCCGCCAGAATGGGGATCCCCTCTTCCAGCCCTACCTGATCCGGGAATTGGCCGGGGTTCGCGTTGGCTTGCTAGGGCTGACCACCCCCCGCATCGACACCTGGGAGCGCCCGGACTACATCTTGGGCCTACGCTTTGCCCCCTTGCTGGAGACCGCCCGCCACTACCTGTCGCTGCTGCGACCTCAGGTGGATGTCTTGATCTTGATCCTGCACAGCGGCCCCAACCAATTGCCCCCCCTGCGCACCCCTGAGCATTGGCACAACCCGGATCGCTCCGGCTGGTGCAGCAACAAAAGCCTGGCAGGGGAAAACGAACTGTTGGCCCTGGCCGAACTGGACGGCATTGACGTCATCCTCTCCGGCCATACCCACCAGACCATCGCCGGTCTGGGGGGATCCCAAGCTCTGGTAGTTCAGCCCGGCTATTGGGGCAGCCACCTCTCCCAGGTATCCCTGGAGCTGGAGCGCCAGGGCAGCCGCTGGCAAATCATCAGCAAAAGCGCACAGCTCCTCTCCGCCGAAGGGATCCCTCCCGATCCCGAACTCTTGGCCTTGACAGAGCCCTACCATCAAGCCACCTTGCGCTACATCCGTCAGCCCATTGGCCAAGCCCGTTCTGCCTATAGCGGCGGTCTGGCAGCCCGTCTGGGGGCCAACCCTCTGGCAGAGCTGCTCCATCAGGCCCAATTGCAAGCAGTGCGGGAGGCAGGATTCCCCGCAGAGCTCTCCCTGGTCAACATCTGCAGTAGCGCCGGCCTGTCAGCAGGCCCCATCTCCCTGCAAGATGCCTACAGCCTCACCGTCTACGACAACACCCTCTGCGTTTTGGAGATCACCGGAGATATTCTGCGGCGCGCCCTGGAACAGACTGCCGGCTATTTTCGCCAGTTGGATCCCAATCACCTTCCCGCCGATCCTGCTGCCGTCGTGGCCCCCGAAGCCCGCGGCTACACCTTCGACCTCTACCACGGCATCGACTACTGCTTCGATCTCACCCGCCCCGTAGGAAAGCGCCTGGTGACCTTACAATTCCGCGGACAGCCGGTGGAACCAGCACAGACCTTTCGCCTGGCCATTAACCACTACCGAGCCGGCGGCGGCGGCGGTTACAGCATGTTCCAAGAAGCCCAAACCCTGTGGATCTCAGCCGATAGCATCCGCGACTTTCTGGTCTACTATATTCACACCCACTCCCCCATTCAACCCATCTACAGCCCCAACTGGCGCCTAATCCCCGACTTGGCCAAGATCTACTTCCCCGATTGCCTGGGCCGGCCACGGGAACATCTGCTGGTCGGCTAGGAAAGAAAAGATATTGACTTCAACTGGCTGAAAGAGAACCCGGTAGAATACGATCAACACAGAGCCTGGTTTGGCTGAGTGCAGCGGCGGTTTTGAAACTGCCAAACTGGGGATATCCGAGTCACTGCTCATTGCTCACACTTGCCGACATCGCCCATGACTGCCGAAGAGAAGCAACCGATGGCCCCAGAAGATACCTATCCTGAACTACAGGAAGAAGAGATCGACGTAGAGGCAGAGCTGGAGAAGCTGATTTTGGAAGATAGCGAAGCAGAAGCCGGTACCTCTTCCGGAGAAACCGCAGCTGAGCCTTCTCCAGATCCCGGTGAAGCTCTCAAGCAGCTCCAGCACGAGTTGGAAGTTGTCCGCCAGCAACTCAAAGAGAAAGAAGACGCCTACCTGCGCCTCTACGCCGATTTTGAAAACTACCGGCGGCGTACCCAGCGGGAAAAAGAAGAGTTCAGCCAAAAAGAACGGCAGAAATTTGTGCTGGAGATCTTGCCTGTTGTGGACAGCTTTGAGCGGGCTCAGCAGCAGCTGAAGCTGGAAACCGACCGCGAGCGGGAGTTGCACAACAGCTACCAGAGCGTCTACCGCCTGCTGGTGGAATGCCTGAAGAAGATGGGCGTCTCCCGCATGAAATCGGTGGGCCAGCCCTTCGACCCCAACCTGCACGAAGCCATAGCCCGTCAGCCCAGCCCAGACTATCCCGAGGATGTGGTAGCCATCGAATATCAGCCAGGTTACAAGCTGGGGGACTTGGTGATCCGTCATGCCATGGTGGCCGTCTCGGCGGGCAGCCCCAGCTCTGAACCATCCCCGCCAGCCCAGGCCACCAGCGAACCCGGCCCGGAGAGCACTCCTGCCTCTCCCCAAAACCCCCAACCTTCCTAGCCGAACTTGCTCACTTGAACCTTGACAAACAGAGCCAGAGCAGTCTCAGAAACGCTACAGTAAAGCTACGGAGACGAAAGCACCGTCTGAAGGTTTCTGCGGGATTCTGGGCAGAATGCTTTTAAGATCCGTGGAATCGCGTTCTTGGGTTGAGACTTGGCACACGGGGAGAGGGGGCTATGGGTAAAGTCATCGGGATTGACCTGGGAACCACCAACAGTTGCGTGGCGGTTTTGGAAGGTGGTCAGCCCGTTGTGATCACCAACGCCGAGGGAGGGCGCACCACCCCCAGCATTGTCGGCTTCGCCAAGAACAACACCCGCTTGGTGGGCCAACTGGCCAAGCGCCAGGCGGTTACCAATGCCGAAAACACCATCTTCAGCATCAAACGCTTCATTGGCCGCACCTTTGCCGAGACCGAAGATGAGCGGAGGCGGGTTCCCTACAAAGTCATCCCCGGTCGAGACAACATGGTGGAAGTGGCGGTGCAAGATCGCGCCTACACTCCGCAGGAGATCTCCGCCATGATCCTGCAAAAGCTGAAGGCCGATGCGGAGGCCTATCTGGGGGAGCCGGTGACCCAAGCCGTGATCACCGTTCCCGCCTATTTTACCGATGCCCAGCGGCAGGCCACCAAAGATGCGGGCACCATTGCCGGCCTGGAGGTGCTGCGCATCATCAACGAGCCGACAGCAGCCGCCCTGGCCTATGGCCTAGACAAACAAGATCAAGACCTGCGCATTCTGGTTTTCGATTTGGGTGGCGGCACCTTCGATGTCTCGGTGCTGCAACTGGGCAGCGGCGTGTTTGAGGTGCAGGCGACTGCCGGCAACAACCACCTGGGGGGGGATGATTTCGACCAAAGAATTGTCGATTGGCTCATCCGTCAGTTTTTGGAGACGGAAGGGATCGACCTCTCGCGGGATCGCATGGCCCTGCAGCGGATGCGGGAGGCTGCTGAGAAGGCCAAAATTGAGCTGTCCAGCACCCAGGTTACACTCATTAACCTGCCTTTTATCACCGCCGACGATTCGGGGCCCAAGCACCTGGAAGTGGAGCTGACCCGCGGCAAGTTTGAGGAGTTGGTGCGGGATCTGGTGGAGGCCACCGTGGAGCCTACAGAACAGGCGCTGCGGGATGCTGGCCTCTCCCCTGCAGACATCGACCGCGTGCTGCTGGTGGGCGGCTCTACTCGTATTCCCGCTGTCCAGGAGAAAATTCGGCAAATCTTCAAAAAAAACCCAGATCGCTCCGTCAACCCGGACGAGGCGGTGGCCCTTGGCGCTGCCATCCAGGCAGGCGTGGTGGGTGGAGAAGTGAAAGATCTACTGCTGCTGGACGTGATCCCTCTCTCGATTGGGGTGGAAACGCTGGGGGGAGTCTTCACCCGCATTATCGAGCGCAACACCACCATTCCCACCAGTAAAACCCAGATTTTCTCCACTGCCACCGATGGCCAGAGTGTGGTGGAGATTCACGTCCTGCAGGGAGAGCGGGCCATGGCCAAAGACAACAAAACCTTGGGCCGCTTTCAGCTGACCGGGATCCCGCCGGCTCCCCGTGGGGTGCCCCAGATCGAAGTCTCTTTTGACATCGATGCCAACGGGATCTTGAAAGTCTCGGCTCGGGAAAAGGGGACAGGAATCGAGCAGAGCGTCAAGATCACCAACAACGGTGGCTTGAGCAGCAGCGAGATCGAGCGAATGCGTCGGGAAGCGGAGGCCTATGCCGAAGAAGATCAGCGCCGGCGGCAGTTGGTGGAAGCCCGCAACCAGTCAGATAGCCTGCTCTACAACTACGACAAAACCCTGCAGGAGCATGGCAATCGCCTCAGCGAAGCTCGAATCCAGCGGGGGGCTCAAGTGGCGGGCACATTGAGGGCATTGCTGGCAAATGATAACGTAGACTTAGCAACTTTACGGAACGCAATGGAAGAACTGCGGGCTGTCCTGCTGGAGATGGGTAGCGAGATCTATGGAGCTCGCTGAGGATTCTAGGCAACTGCTTGCTCTCCCCCAGCTCCGGTGCCTTGTAGGTCTGCTTCGGTTGTGCTGCCTGACAAGTTGCATCTCAAGTGTGTCTGAGTGTTTTGATCTTTAACCTCTTCTGAAGCGCTTCTATGGCTCGCGACTACTATGAAATCTTGGGGGTTAGCCGCGATAGCTCCAAAGAGGAGATCAAGCGCGCCTATCGACGGTTGGCTCGTAAGTACCACCCGGATGTCAACAAGGAGCCAGGCGCCGAGGAGCGCTTCAAGGAGATCAACCGTGCCTATGAGGTGCTCTCTGATAATGAGCTGAAAGCCCGCTACGATCGCTTTGGAGAGGCGGGTTTGAGTGGAGCTGCCGCGGCAGCAAGTGGATTCCAGGATTTTGCGGGGATGGGTGGCTTTGCCGACATTTTCGAGAGCTTTTTCACCAACTTTGCAGGGGCAGGAGCCAGCTATGCCCGCAGTCGCCAGGGGCCGGTACGGGGCGATGATCTGCGCTTTGACCTCAAACTGGAGTTTCTGGAAGCCATCTTCGGCGGCGAAAAGCAGATTCGCATCAGCCACTTGGAAGTCTGCAACGTCTGTGGAGGCAGCGGGGCTAAGCCCGGTACGGAGGTGAAAACTTGCCCCACCTGCGGGGGCAGTGGTCAGGTGCGGCGGGCAACCCGCACGCCGTTCGGCAACTTTACCCAGGTCTCGGTTTGTCCCACCTGTGGTGGCAGCGGTCAGGTGTTGGAGGAGCCCTGCTACAACTGCAATGGCGAGGGCTTGGCCCAAACCACGAAGAAACTGCGCATTAACATTCCAGCCGGCGTGGATAGTGGCACCCGTTTGCGGGTTTCTGGGGAAGGCGATGCCGGTCGACGCGGTGGCCCGCCCGGGGATCTCTACGTCTACCTATTCGTGGAGCCGGATCCCGACTTCCAGCGAGATGGCCTGACCATTCTCTCGGAGGTGCGGGTGAGCTATTTGCAGGCCATCTTGGGGGCCAAGGTCTCTGTGCCCACCGTGGACTCGAAAGCCGGCCTGGAGGAGGAGGTGGAGCTGACCATCCCAGCCGGATCCCAGCCGGGTACAGTGCTGACTCTGGAGGGCAAGGGGGTACCTCGCATTGGCAACCCGATGTCTCGGGGCGACCACCAAATCACGCTGGTGGTGGAGATCCCCACCCGCATCAGCTCAGAAGAGCGGGAATTGCTCATGCGCCTGGCTGAGCTGCACGGAGAACGCATCAACAAGCGGGATGGTTTCTTGGGCGGGTTGTTGCGGGGGCTGGCCCAGATGCCTGGCAACCGGGAGCGTGAGGAAGAATGACTGCAGAGGCTGTTTCGTCGGAAGAGGTCAAGTTTATCCTTGACCAGCGCGGGATCCCTTGCCCACTTAACTACGTGCGGGCGAAGCTGCGCCTGGAGCGCATGGCTCCTGGAGAATTGCTGGAGCTATGGCTGGATGCGGGAGAACCCCTGGAGCAGGTGCCCAACAGTCTAGCCATGGCCGGGCATCGGATTGAGGGACAGGCAGCTTCCCCCGAAGGCCATTACATTCTCTGGGTGCGTCGCGGCACGCCTGCGTCGCCATGAGCCCGGTGAAACCAGAAGGAAAGGGGGATCCGGGATCCAGTTGTACCGGCTGGGTGCGAGCAGCGCAGGCCAACTTTTATCGCGTGCGGATCGATCCAAGTTTGGCTGCCCTTTTTCCCGAGATCCCGGCTCGGTTTCCGGTTGAAAAGCCCACGCCGGCAGAGATTCTCTGTACCAGTCGGGCCAAGCTGAAAAAAATGGGTCAGCAGGTGATGGTGGGGGACTGGGTGGAGGTGCGCTTGCCGCCTGCTGCCGCCGACCTCTGGCCGGAGCGGGGGGTGATCGAGGCGATCCTGCCGCGGCGCACTCAGCTGCCTCGACCCGCTATTGCCAACGCGACCCAAGTTCTGGTGGTGGTGGCCCTGGCCGAGCCCGACCCTGAGCCCAACGCCCTCAGTCGTCTGCTGGTGCAAGCCGAGGCCAGCCAACTGCGGGTTCAGGTGGTGTTGAACAAATGCGACTGCGTGGATCCAGAAGTGGCGACAACTTGGGTGGAGCGTCTGCAGAGGTGGGGATATGAGCCTCTGTTGGTCAGTGCCCACACCCAAGCTGGGATCCCCCAGTTGCAACAGTGCTGTCGAGATCAGATCTCGGTGGTGACAGGCCCTTCCGGGGTGGGCAAATCCAGCTTGCTCAATCGGCTGCTGCCGGACGTTCGGCTGGCCACTCAGGCCGTCTCCAGACGTTTGGGCCATGGTCGGCACACCACCCGCCATGTGGAGCTGTTTCCTTTGCCGGAAGGCGGTTGGATCGCCGATTCGCCGGGATTCAATGCTGGCGAAGGGATCCCGCCGGTGCATCCTTTGCAGTTGATACGGTGCTTCCCCGAAGTAAGGGATCGCTTGGGCGCCTGTCAGTTTCGCGATTGCCTGCACCATCGAGAGCCGGGCTGTGGGCTCCGAGATCTGGATTGGGAACGACGGACTTTTTACTTGCAGCTTTTGCAAGAAGTCCAGCAGGTGCAAAAGGCATCGGTGGGCCTTATCCAGCCTGGCCAAGATCCCAGTCTCGCCAGAATTGCGCGAAAGACCCCAATCTGAGGACTATAGTCATTCCAAACTAGATTGAGACACTCCTCAAGCATTCCGTGCAGCTTCTGCGACCACTCCCAGCCCCTCTTCCTTTGGGAGAGGGGAGTTAGGAACCAATACACAATACAACAGAAATGTTTCATTCCTGTCTAAAATGACTATAAAACGACCGTAGAATGTCAGGTGGACCAGATCTTGCGGATGGGCAAGGTGAAGCCCGGCAGCACGTCCTCTCCCGATAAGGTTTCCGGATCTTCGACCAATTCCGGCGCTTGCCCTTGTCGGTAGATCATCACCCGCTTGGCCTTGGGATCCAGCAGCCACCCCAGCCGGCAGCCGTTGTCCATGTATTCTTGCATCTTGGCCTGAGTTTGAATCCAAGAGTCGGTGGGCGAGAGGATCTCCACCACAAAATCGGGGCACAAGGGCAAAAATCCTTGACGGACTGAGGGATCCAAAGCTTCCCACTTTTCAATCGGGATCCAGGCCAAATCAGGGGAGCGGTCGCTGCCTGAAGGCAAGGAAAATCCGGTGGAAGAATCAAAGCTTTTCCCTCGGCCCGATTGCCGATTCCAAAGATAAACTTCCCCGGCAATTTCAAAGTTAAGATTGCCCGTTTCCCCACCGGTTGGAGACATGATGACCAATTCTCCTTGGGCAGTACGCTCCAGCTTCAGCTCAGGATTGGCGGCACAAAGCCGGATAAAATCTGCTCGGCTGAGGGTTATCAGGGGAGATAGATTCAGAGTCAGAGCAGCCATGGTAGTGTGACTCCGCCTGTTTTTGGCCTATCGCTCAACATTTTTACTGCAGCTGTTTCCAAGGTTGGGAGAGTTCTGCAATTGCGTGGGATCCCTGTCATGCAAGAGATCCATCAGAGTTGGCTGGGTTAAGGGTGTGGAAAAAAGCTGTATCAGGGATCGTAAATCCGTGAAAGCTACTCATATCAAGCCGACCAGATCTTGCGGATGGGCAAGGTGAAGCCCGGCAGCACGTCCTCTCCCGATAAGGTTTCCGGATCTTCGACCAATTCCGGCGCTTGCCCTTGTCGGTAGATCATCACCCGCTTGGCCTTGGGATCCAGCAGCCACCCCAGCCGGCAGCCGTTGTCCATGTATTCTTGCATCTTGGCCTGAGTTTGGATCCAAGAATCGGTGGGCGAGAGGATCTCCACCACAAAATCGGGGCACAAGGGCAAAAATCCTTGACGGACTGAGGGATCCAAAGCTTCCCACTTTTCAATCGGGATCCAGGCCAAATCAGGGGAGCGGTCGCTGCCTGAAGGCAAGGAAAATCCGGTGGAAGAATCAAAGCTTTTCCCTCGGCCCGATTGCCGATTCCAAAGGGTTAAGTCTGTGGTGATTTCGGCATTCCAGTGGCCGGTTTCCCCGCCGGTTGGAGACATGATAACCAATTCTCCTTGAGCGGTACGCTCCAGCTTCAGGTCAGGATTGGCGGCACAAAGCCGAATAAAATCTGCTCGGCTCAGGGTTGTCAGGGGGGATAGATTCAGAGTCAGAGCAACCATGGCAGGCGTTTGGACACTCCTAAACCATTCTTAGAATGAGTCTAATGGGACCTCAGGATTTGCCCTCTGCTCTTAACCAAGCCACATCTTAACTGGGGTGAGGGGCGGGTTTGGTCAGGCCGATCACCTGAGTGTATGCACCGCGGGCCTGGGTTACACCAATGGTGTGCTCAGCTTTTTCGATCATGGGGCGGCGTAAACTGACCACCAAAAACTGCGCCTGACGAGATTGCTGCCAGATCATATTGGCCAATTTTTCCACATTGGCCCCGTCCAAAAACATATCTACTTCATCAAAGGCGTAAAAGCTGGAAGGGCGGAATCGCTGCAGAGCAAAAATAAAGCTGAGGGCTGTCAAGGATTTTTCTCCTCCCGACATGGCGCTGAGACGGCGCACCGGCTTACCTTTGGGGTGGGCCACCAAGGTTAGACCGCCTGCGAAGGGATCCTCTGGGTTTTCCAATTCCAAATGACCATCCCCATCGGAAAGTTGGGCAAAGATGGTTTGAAAATGGCCGTTGACGGCATGAAAGGCATCCAAGAAGGCTTGCCGACGCAGGGTGGAAAAGTTCTCGATGCGCAGCAACAACTCGGTGCGCTCTTGGTGCAGGGTTTCCAGTTTGGCGCTGAGATCCCGCAGGCGAGCTTGGGTCTGTTCGTATTCGGCAATGGCCAGCATGTTTACCGGCTCCAGGGATCGCAATTGCTCTTCGGTTTTGCGTTTTTGCCGTTGCAGCTCGTCTAAGGTCAGGGTGGCGGGCAAGTCCGGCAGCGGATCCGGCAGCTCTTGAACCACCGCTTGCAGTTGGGTTTGCAGTTGGGCCAGCAGAGCCTCTTTTTCCTGTTGTTGGGTGAGGGCGTTGTAGCGTTCCCACTCCAGGCGTTGGATTTGCTGTTGTTGGGCCCGCAATTGGAATTCTTGCCGATCCCGCTCTTGGCGCAGGTGGGAAAGTCGGGCCTCGATCTGGCTTATCTGTTGCCGTTGCTCGGCAAGGTGCTGCTGGATGTGACCAAGGGTGGCTTGGGCTTGGACGATTTGCTCCTGCAGATAGGCTTGGCGCTGTTTGCTCTCCTGCAGGCGCTCCTGGTGGTGCTGGATTTGGGCCTGTTTCAGGTGTTGTTGGCCGGAGTTCTCCTGCTGTTGCCGCTCCAGTTGGGCCAGTTGCTGCTGCAGCTCTGCCAAGCGACTTTCTTGCTGCTGCACCGCCTGCTGCAGTTGCTGCCAATGCTGGTTCACCGGGGATCCCTCCAGTTGGCTGAGCTTGAGGGCGAGATCGGCTAGGCGCTGTTGCAAGGGATCCCAGCGCAGTTGAATCTGCTGGAGCCGCTGCTGGATCTGGTGGCTTTCGCTTTGCCTTTGCGCCAGGGATCCCTGCAGGTGTTGCAGGCGGGCCTGTTGCTTTTGGCAGTCGGCTTGGTGCCGCTCCAGATATTGCTGGGCTTGCAGGGCGTCTTGGCGAGCCAGGAGCAGGGCTTGGGCCAGTTGTTTTTCGCGGGCTTGGGCTGCTTGTAGGCGCAGGGTGAGGGCGGCCAGCAGTTCCTCCAGCTCGGCCAAGCGGGAGCGCAAGGCGGCCTCCTCGGAAGGTTCGCCGGCAGAAAAGTGGATCCCAGCTCGCTGTGGGCCGCTGCCGCCGGTGATGGCTCCTGAGGTTTCCAACAGCTCCCCTTCCAGAGTAACCATGCGGTGCTTGCCGATGTGGGGCTGGGCCAGCTCTAGGCTTTGGAAAACCAGGGTGGAGCCGAACACAAAGCCGAAAACATCCCGGTAGCGCTCTTCAAAACGCACCAAACGAATGGCGTAGTCGATCAGGCCGTCCAATTTCAGGGGGCTGGGGGGGCGGGTGGGCTGGAGCTTGTTCAAGGGCAAAAAGGTGGCGCGTCCGGCTTTTTCCCGCTTCAAAAAGTTGACGGCGCTCACGGCCACGGTGTCATCCTCCACCACCACAAAGTGCAGCCGGTTGCCTGCCGCGATCTCCAGCGCCAGTTGATACTGGGGATCCACCTGCCCCAACTGGGCCACCAACCCCAAAACCCCCGGCAGACGGGCACTCAGGATGGCTTGGGTCGCTCGGGATCCCTGGGACTCTTGCAACACTTGGCGGCGGGTTTCCCATTTGTCCAGTTGCCGCTGCTTGGCGTGCAGCTCGGCGGCCAGGCGCTCGTGGGTGGCGCGATCCAACTCCAGGCTGGCCTGCAGTTGGGCCAGCTCTTGGGCCAAAGTTTGAACCTGAGCTTCCGACTGTCGGCAAGTGTGTTCCAGCTCGGCGGTGAGGGCCAGGTGGGATCCCAGCCACGCCTCGATCTGGGCAATCTCCGCCTGGATCTCTTGGCTTTGCCGTTCCAGTTGCCGTTGTCGCTCTTGCAGGCGAATTTGCTCCTGTTGGAGAGGCTCCTGTTCGGCGCGAAGTTCCTCAATGTGGCGGGTGAGGTAGCGCTGCTGTTTCACCCAGGCATCAGCGGATTGGGCTAGGGCGCGCAGTTGTTCGCGGCTCTGTTCCAGGCTGGTTTGGGCTTTCTGAACCTGGGCCTGCAGGGATCCCTGGGCTTGGGCCAGTTGCTCCTGTTGGCTGTGCAGGTGTTCCAGCTCCGCCTGCAGATGCTGCTGTTGGGTTTGCCGCTCCTGATGTAGGCGCTGCGCTTGCTCGATCTCCTGCTGCCAGGCTGCGATCTGTTGGCTGACCTGTTGCCGTTGTGTTTCGGCGGCAGCAATCTGGGCTTGCAGGTGCAGGTATTCCTCCTCTCCAAGAGCATGGATGCGGCTTTGCAACTCGGTCAGGGCGGCTTCGGCTTGCTGCAAATGCTCGCTCAAGGTCTGCACCTGAGCGGTGGCCTGCTCCTGAGCCTCCAGAAGCTGCTGAATGGCCGCCTGGGTTTCTTCCACTTGGGCCTGCAAATGCCGCCAAAGCAACACCTGTTGCTGCTGCTCCAGCGTTTGCAACTGCAGCCGCAGTTGCTGATAGTGTTGGGCCTTTTCGCTCTCTCTGAGCAGCCGCTCTCCTTGAGCTTGCCATTCCTGTTCGATGAGCCGAAAGCGCTCAATTTGTTCCCGTACCGCCTCCAGCTTGCTGTTGGCCTGGGCGATCTTGCGGTCGAAGGTGGCCACCCCCGCCAATTCGTCGATGATCTGCCGCCGTTCCTTGGGGTGCATGGAAATGATGCTGGTGACATCCCCCTGTAAAACAACGTTGTAGCCGTTGGGGTAGATGTGCATCGCCTCCAGTTGTTCGTGCAGCTCGCTCAGGGTACAGGGCACATCGTTGATGTAGAAAGTGCTGGTGTAGGGGAGAGAATCCGTCCCGCTATCGCGAGTGGGATCCTCAGCCTTTCCGGGCTTGACCCGCAGCCGGCGACTGACTTTCCATTCCCTGGGCTGACCATCTTCTCCCGGCCCCAGCTCAAAGGTGACAGAAACATGGGTTTCCACCTGCCGATTGCCGTTGAGGCTGCCGGAATGCACCAGATCCAACAGCCTTTCTGCCCGCATCCCTCGCGAGGACGATAACCCCAGCGCAAACAGGATCCCATCCAGGATGTTAGACTTACCGGAGCCATTGGGGCCGGAAATGACCGTAAAGCCCGGCAGCAGGGGCAACGAGGTGGTGCTGCCAAACGACTTAAATCGGGTCAGCTCAATCCGCTTGACGTACATGACACCCCATATCTAGCGTGACCACCGGCAGATGATGGCAACAGGCTAGCATGGGTAGCAAAAACCTGTGCAGCTCAAGTTTCTTAGGACGGCTTGGCATCTGAGTCTGCACCTGTTGAGTCTACATCTGTGCCGACGAGCAGGTCGGCCTTTTGGAGAAGACGATGCACCTCCGCCCTCAGCTCCGGCCAGCGGTAGGTCAGCAGGTTTGCCTTGGAGATAAACAGCAGCCGGTAGCCGGGTTTCAGGTTTGGGCACAGGGGGCGCAAGATTTCTCGCAACTGGCGTCGCAGCCGATTCCGTTTTACGGCAGATTTGCTCACCTTTCTGCCGATCACCAGCCCCACTTGGCTAGGGATCCCTTCGCACCCTGCGGGCATCGGCTGAAACAGCAGGGTCAAGCCTGCACCGGAACGACGTTGGCCCCCCTGGTAGAGCGCCTGAAAAGCTCGTCGATCCCGCAATCGATGAGGAGCCGGCAACATTGGGCACCGAGGAGAGTCTGCCCCAGAAGTCAGCGAGTTTTGGGCTGCAACGCTCCAAAAAACCAAGACAAATCAAATCTCTGACCAAAGGGCTTAGGAAACCGCCAGGCGATAACGCCCCTTGGCCCGCCGTCGCCGCAAGACCTGCCGCCCGGTTGCCGTTCGCATTCTGGCCCGAAACCCAGAGACGCGAATGCGTCTGCGATTGGTGCCACGAAGGGTACGCTGAGTCATGGTGAGAAGCCAACTTATGAAGCCAAGATCATCTGCCAGAGCTGACCAGACTGCCATTCAGCCTGCTGGCAACTGATCACAGGTGGTTAATCTTAGCAGACTCAATGGAAAATTGCTAGATTGGCCACCCCGCGCCGAGCAGTTAAATTGGGAATCCCGAAGCTCCTGTCGAGGAAGCCGCCGCTGTTTCCTCTGGGCTTCTGCTGTGTCGCTCTGAGTGTGTGGTGTGGATATTTCCCTGGATCAGCTCTGGGATGAAGCCCTGTGTCATCTGCAGGTGCAGCTCAGCCGCCCAACCTTTGAGGCTTGGATCAAAACGGCGCGGGCTGAATCGTTGGTGGACAACCGCCTCACCATCTGTACCCCCAGCGAATGGGCACGGGGCTGGCTGCAAAAGCACTACGCTTCCACCATCACCGAGGTGGTGCAGCGGGTAGCCGGGATCCCTTTGCAGGTGGAGTTTTCCGTTTCCCCCCACGCTTCTGTCGAGGCAGAACCCCCTTCAAGGGCGATTTCCCCAACATCGGGCAGAGCCGGCAGCTTACCTGCCTCCACCACCCTAGGACTGGAAGTCGGCGGCAGCCTGCCCATGCGGGCGCCGGATCTCAACCCCAAGTATTCCTTCTCGCGGTTTGTGGTTGGCCCCAACAACCGCATGGCTCACGCTGCAGCTCTGGCTGTGGCCGACAAGCCTGGGCGCGCCTACAACCCCCTGTTTCTCTGCGGTGGGGTGGGTCTGGGCAAAACCCACCTGATGCAGGCCATTGGCCACTACCAGCTAGAGGCAAATCCACAGGCCAAAGTCTTTTACGTGTCCACCGAACGGTTTACCAACGATTTAATCGATGCCATCCGGCGAGACAGCATGCAGTCTTTCCGGGAGCACTATCGGGATGTGGATATTTTATTGGTGGATGACGTTCAATTTATCGAAGGCAAAGAGTACACCCAAGAGGAGTTTTTTCACACCTTTAACACCCTGCACGAGTCCGGCAAACAGATCGTACTGGCCGCCGACCGCTCTCCTCATCTGATCCCGCGTCTGCAGGAGCGGCTTTGTTCTCGTTTCTCCATGGGTTTGATTGCGGAAATTCAATCGCCCGATATCGAAACCCGCATGGCCATTCTCAAGAAGAAAGCCGAGTACGAGGGAATGAACTTGCCCGCAGAGGTGATCGAGTACATTGCCACCACCTACACCAGCAACATCCGCGAACTGGAAGGCGCCCTGATCCGCGCCGTCGCCTATGTTTCCATTTCCGGCTTGCCGATGAGTGTAGAGACGATTCAGCCCATCCTCAATCCCCCCAGCGAGCCGAAAGAGATCACCGCCGACATGATTACCGATGTGGTCTGTGAAGAATTCGGCATCGACCGAGACAGTTTACTGGGATCCTCCCGCAAGCGCGACATCAGCCAAGCACGGCAAATTGCCATGTTTTTGATGCGCCACTACACCAACCTCAGCTTGCCCAAAATTGGCGACTACTTTGGGGGAAAAGATCACACCACCGTCCTCTATAGCTGTGAGAAAGTCAGTCAGCTACAGCGGCAAAGTCTGCAATTTGAACGGCAACTGCAAAAATTGGTCGAGCGCTTGCGGGTGGTTGCCAACAGCCGGAACAGCTAGGCTTTCTGTTGTCGTTGAGCCGTCTTTGAGGTGTTGTTGCCGCCCTTTGGCTCTGCCCGTCTGCGTGGAGAATCCCTCGGAAAGCAGCTACAGTAGGGACGCAATGAATGTGGTTGCAGGTGGTGAGACAGTCTGGCAAAGGGCTTCGCCTGGGTATGCTGCTCCTCTGGGCTGGACTGGTGCCTGAGCGGCCGGTTTGGGCCAATTCCCAGCAAGCCCCTATTCCAGATCCGGTGCCGGCCATCCTCTCAGCCGCTTTGGATTTGGGCTTGGATGACCGAATTTTAGAAGACAGCCCCGTGTTGCGCCGCTGGCTGCAAAACCCGCCCAATCTCCTGGAAGAAATCCGCAACACCCCTGTCTTGCCCACCCGCTTGCAGGCCGGCTTTGAGTCCTCTTCGCACTGGCGAATCAGCCTGCAGGATTTGCGCCTGGGAGATCGCCTCACCCTCAGCGGTGACTATCGCCAATCTTCCGAACATCCCGAAGTGCGCCAGTACGGGTCGGAGATGCGTTACTTTCTGGCCCCCATGGGATCCCGTTTTAATCTGGCGCCACAACTGGGGTATCGGGCTTTGGAACAAAAGAACCGCAGCCTCAGTGGAGTTAGCTATGGGGCTTTTGCTGTTTTGGCCTTGGCTCCCGGAGCTGCAGATTTGACCGGTAGCTACAGTTGGGTTGCCCCCCAGGAGCCGGAAGAAGGACAGGCCACCCTGGCGGAGATCACCGCTGCCTATGCCATTAGCCCTTCTTTTCGTCTTTCTGCTCGCTATAGCCTGCGCAACTCGACCTTGGATCGGGAGTTTAGCTTTGGCGTTGGGCTAGAGTGGATCCCATAGAGTGCGCCCTCACTCTTAGTCTCTCTCTTGGTGGAAGAGGAGGGCTGGGGATCGACGCGACTTGGATTTGGGTGATGGCTCCGCTCTGGACTCAATGAATGGCCACCTCAACCCAGCCCAGATCAGAGGCGCACTGCCCGCACAAAGGCCACCCAACCCAAGCTGAGATAACGCTCCAACTGCAGCCCCACCTGTTGAAGGTGCTCGCGCAACTGGGTTTCCGAGAAAAAATGAAGGCCGGTGGCTTCCAGCCATTGCTGCACCATCTGCCCCCATCCCTGTACCTGCTGGCTGTGCATCGAGACAAAGGCTCCTCCCGGTCTCAACACACGGGCAATTTCCCGCAAACAGGGATCCAAAGGCAATTCGTTCAAGGTGGCCCCGCTGATCACCGCCCCAAAAGTTCCAGAGGCGAGGGGAAGCTGTTCAGCCCGAGCCCGCATCAGGCTGTAGTGCTGCCAGTGGGGCTGCGCTTGTTGAGCGGCTTCCGCCAATACCCCTGCTGCATTGTCCAGGCCGATCACCGTCCGTTGTGGATCCTTGGCCAGGAGCAAGCGGCTCCAGTACCCCCCGGCAGTGCCCAAATCCAAGATGGGATCCCCCTCCCCCACCAACTCGGCCAGCAGTTGACTCTCCCGCTCGCTCCCAAAGCTCTCCCCCGTCAGCAGCGACAGAGCCCAGGGCCGCCAGAGGCGATCGTAGCCCCAGGCAAACCCAGGCAGATGGGCAATGGCTTGGGCCGGCGTGAGATGCAGGTCCGATGAGCTGCCGATAAAATCCACAGCCCCAGAAGCGGTGATGGGGTAAATTTGGCCGCAACTGGGACAATAAACCCGATCTGCCGCGGATCCCTGCTCCCGCCCTGGTGCTTGGGTCAGCCCTTCCCGACCGCAGCTCAGGCAGCGATAGAGGTGAACCGGCAAAGCAGAGAGCGAAGAGAGCATGCGACAGCCCAACGCAACCCAAAACTCGCGAGGAAAAGGGGGCAGCTGCCGGGATCCAGCCCCAACAACCCCCCCAGTTGTCTATCTGGCAATGGAGATGGGATCCCTTAGACCAGCTTTGGACTCCGTCCCGCTTCCGGGAATGGACTGGGTAGGCCGACCTTCTCCGGGATGGGCACATACTCCGAGACAATCGCCCGGAATTCGTCGCCATCCAGGGTTTCCCGTTCCACCAAGGTATCGGCCAATCGATCCAGCAGAGGGCGGTGCTCCAGCAAAATCTGCTTGGCTTTCTGGTAACAGCTCTCCAGGATCTGCCGCACCTGGCGGTCGATCTTGGCGGCCACATCCTCCGAGTACTCGACGCGGTTCATCCAGCCGCCGCCCAAGAATACCTCGTTGTTGGGGGGATCCAGCATCAAGGGCCCCAGCTCAGACATGCCAAAGCGGGTCACCATCTGCCGCACCAGATTCGTGTTCTGCTGCAGGTCGTTGCTGGCTCCGGTGGTCACTTCCGAGTAGCCGAAGACGATCTCTTCGGCCGCCCGACCGCCAAAGCCCACCACCACCCGATCCAGCAGCCAAGCGCGGCTGTACATGCCGGAGTCGATCTGCTCCTCGTTGGGCAGTTGCTGGGCAAAGCCACCTGCGCCGCCGGAACGGGGGATGATGGTCACCTTGTTCAAGGGATCCGCGTGGGGCAAAAGTGTCATCAACAGGGCATGGCCACACTCGTGGTAGGCGATCAGGCGCTTGCTCTTGCCGTCCAGAAGCGGCGGCTTGGTCAGGCCAATGGTGATGCGGTCAATGGCGTCCTCAATGTCTTGGTTGGTGATGGCCATGCGCTGACGGCGGGCCGCCAAAATGGCCGCTTCATTGAGCAGGTTGGCCAGATCCGCACCGGCAAAGCCAGGGGTACGGCGGGCAATCGCCTCCAGGCTGACCTCTTCCGCCAGCTTCTTGTTGCGGGCATGCACCCGCAAGATCTCGTAGCGCCCCTTAAAGCTAGGCCGATCCACCGTAACCTGGCGGTCGAAGCGGCCCGGACGCAAGAGAGCGGCATCCAACACATCAGGGCGGTTGGTGGCGGCAATCACGATAATGCCGGTGTTGCCCTCAAAGCCGTCCATCTCGGTGAGCAACTGGTTCAGGGTTTGCTCGCGTTCGTCGTTGCCCCCGCCAATGCCGGCCCCCCGCTGCCGGCCCACCGCGTCAATCTCGTCGATGAAGACGATGCAGGGCGCATTCTCCTTGGCCTTCTTGAAGAGATCCCGTACGCGAGAGGCACCCACCCCGACAAACATTTCCACAAACTCAGAGCCGGACAGGCTAAAGAAAGGCACTCCTGCCTCGCCGGCAATGGCCTTGGCCAGAAGGGTTTTGCCCGTCCCCGGCGGCCCCACCAACAACACGCCTTTGGGGATCTTGGCCCCAACAGCGGTGAAGCGCTCCGGCTTCTTCAAGAAGGTAACCACCTCTTGCAATTCTTCTTTGGCTTCTTCAATCCCGGCCACATCGTCGAACTTAACGCCGGTTTTGGCTTCCATCTGAAAGCGGGCCCGCGATTTGCCGAAGTTCATTGCCTGCCCAGGGCCGCCCGCTCCAGCACCGGCACGCCGCAGGAAAAAGAACAACCCTCCCAACAGCAACAGCGGGATCACCAGGTTGCCCAGAAGCGCCCAAAAGGCGCTGCCATTGCGGGTGGGTACCACTGCCACTTCGATCCCCTGCTCGGTGAGGCGGTCCACCAGTTGCGGTACGGTGTTGGGCAGCAGGTTCACTCGGTAGCGGGTGGAATGCTGGGTCTGGGGATCCACAGCCGTAACTTCAGCTACCAGATTGTTGTCCGTGAGGCGCACATCCGTAACCCGCCCCTCCTCGACGTAGCGCAAAAAGCGATCGTAGGTGAGGGCCGAGGCCAAAGCTGCATGGGCGGGTGCAGGCTGCAGCACCAGGCCGGATCCCTGCCAGAGACAAAAGCCCAGCAGGAGGGCGATCAGCCAGCGCTGGGGAGATAGAGGCTTGTTCATAGGGAAGAGAACGCTCGGTTATTAAAAGTCCTTTAACAAACTTAACCTGTCCCTCCTGGAAGGCACAACCCTACCCCCGCAAGGATGAGCTCCTGAGGGATCCCTGCCCCATCCGATGCCCGCCACCAGCCTGCAGTTAGGCCGAGCCGGGGGATCCCAGACCATCCAGCCCATAGACGCGCCGCCACATGGAGTCAGCCAGAGCAGCGGGCATGAGCCGCATCAGCCCCAACGCCACCTTACCCCCCGTGAAAGCGGTGTAGCGGTCGGAAGGGTGAGGATCGGTCATCGCCCTCAAGATCGGCTCCACCACTTTTTCCACCGGCCAGGCCATTTTGCTGAACGAGCTGGCCAGCTCGGCGGTCTTGTCCAAGATCGCCTTGTAGGGGCCGTTGGGGTTGACAACGGCAGCAAAGGTTTCTTCCGCCACGCGGCCAAACTCGGTGGCTACCGGCCCCGGCTCGATCAAGATAACCTTGATGCCGAAGGGGGCCACTTCCACCCGCAGGGCGTCGCTGAGGGCTTCGACAGCAAACTTGGTTGCGTTGTAAACGCCGCTGAAAGGCATGGACAGCTGGCCGGCCACCGAGCTGAGGTTGAGGATGCGGCCACTGCCCCGTTCCCGCATTTGGGGCAAGAGGGCACGGGTGAGGGCGTGCAAGCCAAATACATTCACCTCAAACTGGCGCCGCATGGCCGCCACATCCACCTCTTCCACCGGCCCCATCTGGCCATAGCCGGCGTTGTTCACCAGGATATCCACCCGGCCAAAGTGATCCAGAGCCTTTTGGGCCAGCGCCTCCACCTGGGCCGTATCGGCCATGTCGGTGGGCACCACCAGCGCCTCCGCTCCCCGACTCTCCACCAAGTCTTTGACGTTTCGCAGCAGCCCTTCCCGGCGGGCCGCCAGCACCAAGCGAGCCCCGCGTTTGGCCGCCTCCAGAGCGACGGCTTCCCCAATTCCAGCAGAGGCGCCGGTAATCAGCACCACCTGATTTGCAAGTGAAGGCATGGTTTCTTTTATCCAAACTCTCCACCATCCTAGAAGAACGACTGGGATCCCTGGAGAGGGGCAGCTCCGTCTTCCGAACTTCTGGATTCGGCATCCGCTATCATGGCTACATTGGGTAAACCCAGAAAACAGCCGGGACAAAGCCCGATAGACAGGTCTCTGCTTGGGCTGAAGTCCTATGGTGCTTTGATTTAAAGTAGAGAGTTGTGTATAGGGTGCAGCGACTGTGAAGTACTTCTGCAGGCGAGTTGGCCGAGGTCGATCTCTCTCCCCGGAAGAGCGTTGGGTTGTTACTGAGGTTCGATTGGCTCAATTGCTCAGGGCAGCGGAAGCCAACCTCAAGGCCAACTCTGAGCTGCGGCAGCAGCAGCAGGAGCAGCAAAAGCAACTGGAAGCCGAGCGCCGCCACAGCGAAGCCCTAAGAGACTCGACCGCCGATTTGCGCACCAGCGTGATGGAGCTGCGGGAAGGACAGGCCCTTTGGCAGAGCCATGTGGAAGAGCTGCGCTCCTGTCTGCGGGAGCTGCTCAAGGAACAAAGCGAACTGGTGCAGATTGTTGCCCAGCAGCAGCACATCCTGAAGGATTGTCAGGAAGTCATCCGCGCCATGCTGGAGCAAATGCGAGATGACCACCGAGACTTCCGCTCTGCCATCAGCATTTTGCTGGAGGAGCTGCACCAAACCGTGCGCTGTTTGGTTATCAGGTCAGGTGGCACCCTACCCAAGCCCGTTCGCCATCCCGAAGTGCCGGAGACGGATCCCGGCTCCCCGCCGACCGATTCGGCCTCGCCTGGGGAAGGCTCTTCGTCCTAGGGATCTTCTGCTCCCCCAAGAGCTATCCCACATCGCCTTCCGGCAGCCACTGCGGCCAGAACAGGCGCAACTCCCTGACCCGCTCCCCTTTGACCAGGAGGGATCCGCCCCCGGAGCGGCTTTGCAGCGGGATCTCGGCAGGAGAGAAGGAGTACACCTGTTCAGACTCCGTGATCACATCCAGTTGCAGATGGGAATGCCTCTCCAGCTCGGGGGGGAGACCCACCAAGCCCACCAGCACATCCCCTCGGTCGGAGAAGTGAAAGGCCGGCGCGCCCACCGGACTCCGCTCCAAGATGGGGATCTCGCTCAGGGGCAAGCGCTTCAGGTGGCCCAACCGGCTGGCCAGAACCAGGATCCCTTGCGGGGGCAGCAGCGCCATACCAACTATTCGCTCGGCGCGCCCCAAACGCAGGGCCGGCGATCCCATAGCCGCTCGACCCATCAAAGGGATCCCTTCGGCAGCCAGCCGCAGCACCCGTCCCCCTGAAGTCGCCAGAGCAACGCTGTAGCCTTGGCAGCCGGGATCCCAAAGGGCTGCCCAGCCCAGCTCATCTCCCTCTTTTAGCTTGAGGACGGTGGATCCCCGTTGGGTAAGGCCCATCAACTCTGCCAGGGCCAGCCGCTTGATCCGCCCCTGCCGGCTGAGCACCACCAAACTTGCCTTGCCCGGATCCGGAGCCAACGTGAAGGTGGCAACCATCGGCTCGGGGTTGGGGAGAAGGGTAACCAGAGGCACCCCCCGTGAGGACCCAGTGCTGAGGGGGATCCCTGCGATGGGCACGGTAAAAGCCTTGCCGCCGGCGGTGAGCACCAAGATTTCCTGCTCCAGCGTGACGCATTCCAGGCCGACCAGCACATCTTCCCCCAGTTCCCGTTGCGCGGGGTTGCTGCGGGAGCGACGGCCAGGCAGAGGCAGGCGGCGCACATAGCCCTTGCGGGTGAATTGCAGCAAGAAGTGGGTCTCTTCCGTCTCTTCGCCGCTGGGGATTTGGGCCACTTCCGCTTCCAGCTCCGAGGCCGAGAGGATCTGGGTGCGCCGGGGATCCCCGAAGATTTTCTTCAAGTGGCGCAGCTCTTTTTTCAGGTAGTTCAAGAGCTTGCGGCGGTCGCTGAGTAGCCCCTGCAGTTCTTCGATGCGGGCCTGCAACTGGGCATGTTCCTGGTGCAGCCGTTCCCGCTCCAATCCCGTCAGGCGACGCAGAGGCATGGCCAAAATCGTCTCTGCCTGCTGGGGGGTACAGCCCAGGCGAGTTTGCAATTGGGCTTTGGCCGTGGTGCCATCGGGCGCTTGCCGCAGCAGCTCGATCACCCCCTCCAGATCCGCCAACGCCAGCAACATTCCTGCCACCTCTTCCGCCTTGCGCTGCACCTGCTGCAACTCGGCACGGAACATCCGGTTGAGGGTGGCCTCGCGAAATTGCAAAAAGTGCTGCAGGATCTCTTTGAGGCTCAGCTGCCGCGGTTCCCCGTTCACCAAAGCCAGCAGGATGGCTCCAAAGTTGCTTTGCAAAGGGGTGAGCTTATACAACTGCTGCAAAACCGCCTGTGGGTTGGCCTCTCGCTTCAGCTCCACCACCACGCGAATGCCGCTGCGATCCGACTCATCGCGCAGATCGGCGATGCCGCTGATGCGGTCTTGGTTGGCCAGCTCGGCCACTTTTTCGATCCAGGCGGCTTTGTTCACCTGGTAGGGAAATTCAGTGATCACCAGAGCAGGCCGCCGGTGGCGTCCTTTGCCCGGCTGGATCTCCTCAAATCGGGCTACCCCCCGCAGGGTGATGGAACCGCGCCCGGTGAGGTAGGCTTCGCGGATCCCTTGGGTGTCTAAGATTTGGCCGCCGGTGGGAAAATCCGGCCCTGGGATCCAGCGCAACAGTTCCTCAGGGCTGAGGTCGGGATGGTCGATCAAAGCCAACAGGCCATCCACCACTTCCCCCAGGTTGTGGGGTGGGATATTGGTGGCCATGCCCACAGCAATGCCGGCAGAGCCGTTGAGCAGCAAAATGGGCAAGCGGGCCGGAAGAACGGTGGGCTCCGCCTGGGATCCGTCGAAATTGGGCATGAAATCGACGATCTCTTCCGACACCTGCTCCAGAAGCGCTGTGTGGCTCAGCTCCGCCAGCCGGCACTCCGTGTAGCGCATAGCCGCCGGCGGGTCATCATCCACAGAGCCGAAGTTGCCGTGTCCCGCCACCAGGGGATAGCGGCTGGAAAAGTCTTGTGCCATGCGCACCAGCGCGTCATAAACTGCCTGATCCCCGTGGGGGTGATATTTCCCCAGCACATCCCCCACCACCCGTGCGCATTTGCGGTAGGGGCGATCCGGCGTCAGGCCCAACTCGTGCATGGCATAGAGAATGCGGCGGTGCACCGGCTTTAAGCCATCCCGGACATCTGGCAAGGCCCGCCCGACAATCACGCTCATGGCGTATTCCAGGTAGGAGCGCTGCATCTCCCCCTGCAAATCGGTGGCAATCACCCGCCCTTGACGCGGCCCCCCGTTCGATTCGGATCCCAGTCCGTCGAGAGTCAGTTGCTGAGTCATGGCACACAGGAGCGGAACGCTTTCCAGGTTACTCTAGCCGCTTCTCTGGTTCTTGCGAGGTGGGATCCCACACTGACAGGGGCTGAGAGACTGGAAATGCTGCTCACTATCCATCGAGTTGTATCCATGCGTTTCTCTGAAAGAGCTCAACCTTTGCTCGTTGTGGTATCGATCGGCGTGGGTCTGGCCCTCACAGGATGGCCAAACTCTGTCCAAATCTTAAGAGGCTGGGTACAACCTCTGTTGGCTTTGCTGCTTTATCTCACTTTCCTGGGCATTCCACTCGCATCTGGGGGAAAGGTTTTTTTTCAGAAACTTGAGCAGGTTAATCGCGCTTCTAAAGCTGTATTGGCAGTGGCGTTGGCCAGTTTGTCGATCAACTTTCTGTGGACTCCGATTTTTGCCTGGGGATTGGGGGCTGTTTTTTTATCGGATCTGCCAGATTTGTGGGTTGGCCTGCTCATGTTGATGGTAACTCCTTGTACGGATTGGTATTTGGTTTTTACAGGGATAGCGGGTGGAAATGTGGTTTTAGCAACGGCCCTGTTGCCTGTTAATTTGGTTCTGCAAGTTTTGCTTTTGCCAGTTTATCTTTTGCTTTTGGCAGGAGATTTAGTCGAATTAAATGTTGAAATTTTATTGTCAGGCTTGTTTTGGATCCTTTTCTTGCCTTTGCTGGCAGCAGCACTCACACAATACTCCATTCGGCAAATCAAAACGGAACGTGGAGAGAGGGGATCCCTTGAAAGCTATCAAGACCGGATTAGCATCATGCAGATTGTGGCTTTGAATCTAGCGATAGTTTTTATTTTTGCCACTGAAGGAAGCATTCTCGCTGAGAATCCAGCCCTACTTTTCAAGCTTCTGCCTCCCATTCTGGTTTTTTTCGCCGTCAACTTCCTCTTGGCTTACCAGGTCAGCCGCTGGCTGGGTTTGGCTTATGAGGAGTGGGTCTGTTTGACCTGTACAACCTTGGCTCGCAATTCTCCGCTTGCTTTGGCCATTGCTGCTTCTGCTTTTCCGCAGCGTCCGTTGATCCTTCTGGCTTTGGTGATCGGCCCCCTGATCGAGCTGCCGGTTTTGACGATTGTTGCCCAGATGCTGTTGCAAATTCGACAGAAGAGATGCTGGAAGCAGGCTCGACGCTAGTTGAGGTGGCGCTCGGCCAATTCTAGCCAACGGGCGGTCCCGGAGTCGATGGCGGCGGTTAAGTCTGCCAGTTTCTGGGCTAACTTTTGCACTTCGCTGTAGCCGCTGGGAGGGTTGTGATAAAGGATCTGCTCAATTTCAGCTTTTTCTGCCTCCATCTGCGGAATTTGGCTTTTAAGCTGCTCATATTCCCGTTTTTCTTTGAAGGAGAGTTTTCTGCTTTGTGGGATCCTATCAAGCTCTTTTTCAGGCTGGGGAATGAGAGGGACAGACTCAGGGCGGGCGGATTTGATCTCACTCTCTTGGCGCTGCTTATGCTCCAGATAAACAGAATAGTTGCCAGGATATTGCCGGATTTGGCCGGATCCCTCAAAGGCGAAGATGCGATTCACGGTGCGATCCAAAAAATAGCGGTCATGAGACACCACGATCACACAACCATTGAATTCTTCCAGATAGTCTTCCAATACTGCCAAGGTTTGCACATCCAGATCATTGGTGGGCTCATCCAAAATCAACACATTCGGCGCTTGCATCAACACCCTCAACAAAAACAAGCGGCGGCGCTCACCACCGGAAGTGGAGTGGGGCATATTGTTGATTGGGGGGAAAGAGAAAGCGCTCCAACATTTGCGATGCGGTGATCGTCTCCCCATCGGCAGTTTTCACCAGCTCTGCCACTTCTTTGAGGTACTCGATCACCCGTTGGTCGGGGTTGAGGCTGAGATCGTCAGAGTGTTGGTCGAAGTAGCCAATGTGGATGGTGGGGCCAATCTCCACTCGGCCCGCATCTGGAGCCAATTTGCCGATGATGATATTCATCAAAGTCGATTTTCCCGCCTCATTGGGGCCAATAATGCCCACCCGATCATCGGGGGCAAAGGTATAGGTAAAGTCTTGAATGAGGAGTTGGTCGCCGTAGGATTTGTGGATCCCTTCTAGCTCGATCACCTTTTTGCCGATGCGACGCCCGGCGGTCGCAATATCCACTTGTCCCAGAGCTTGCTTGAATTCTTGATTTTGTAGGTCTTCGATGCGCTGTTTGCGGGCTTTTTGCTTGGTGCTGCGGGCTTTGGCGCCTCGTTTGAGCCATTCCAATTCCCGCCGTAAGAGATTGGCATACTTGCGTTGGGATCCCTTTTCGACCGCTTCAGCAGCCGCTTTTTTCTCCAGGTAGTAAGAGTAGTTGCCGCTGTAGGCATACAGATCGCCGCGATCAATTTCCAGAATGCGCTGGGTAACCCGATCCAAAAAATAGCGGTCGTGGGTGATCAGCAGCACTGCCCCAGCAAAACGATTCAAATAATCTTGCAACCATTCCACCGATTCGGCATCCAAGTGGTTGGTGGGCTCATCCATCAGTAGAGCATCTGGCTCTGCCAAGAGGGCTGACGCAATGGCAATCCGCTTACGGTATCCCCCCGACAAATCGCCAACGCGGGCCTGAAAGTCTGCAATGCCCAAACGGCTGAGAATGGTTTTGGCCTGGGTTTCCAGATCCCAAGCGGATTCCACCTCGATACGCTCGCTAATACTGGCCAACTGGGATAACAGACTGGGATCCCCACCTTGATGGGCCAAGCGATGGGAAAGCTCCTCGTAGGCTCGGATCAAGCGCATTTTTTCTCCGGCAGCCGCAAACACCTGCTCCAGCACCGTATGCTCGGGATCCATCTCTGGCTGTTGGGGTAGGTAGATTATCCTCGCCCCAGAACTGACCCAGAGGTCGCCCCCATCGATGGGTTCTAGGCCAGCGATCATCTTGAGCAGTGTGGATTTTCCGGAACCGTTGGTGCCGATGATGCCGACTTTATCGCCTTCTTCTAGGCTGAAACTGGCATTCCTCAGGAGTTCCTTGATGCCAAAATCTTTGCGAACGGAGTTGAGGGTGAACAGGGCCATGGGGGATCAGGATGCTGGGATCTGCAGGATAGGTCTGCAACGATGATACTGTCCGGCTCGATCCTGACTGTTGCAGGACAACAAAAAGGGATCCCCGATCGAGAAGGGATCCCATAAGTGAAAGATCTGCTGGAGAGGATTTAGAGCTTGTACTCCACGCCGCTGGCTTTATCAATAGTGCGGATCACTTCCCAATACTCTTTGTAAGTGATGGTAATGAACTGCTCCCCACCACTCTTGCCAAACTCTTCCGCTAGCTTGGTGCCTTCCCACTTAAAGGTGAAGAAAGCCTCTTTCACTTTTTCCGCCACTTCTGGGTGGAGGTTGTAGACAACTCCATAGGCTGTGGTGGGGAAAGTTTGAGATTTGTAGATGGTGCGAATTTTGCTGGGATCAATCGTGCCCCGCTTGGCCATGCGGGTCATCACGGAGTTGGCAATAGCCGCCGCCTCGTAGTCACCGTTAAACACACCCAAGATAGAGTTCTCGTGGTTGCCTGAGAAGACAGTTTGGTAGTCAACCCCGGGCTCCATGCCAAATTCCCCTTTCAGCAGCGCCGAAGGAGCCTTAAAGCCAGAGTTGGAGGTTTCGCTAGTGAAAGCCAATTGCCGACCGCGCAGATCTTCGATGGATTGGATATCGCTATCGGCAGGAACGATGATCTCCATTTCGTAGCCGAAGCTGCCATCCAAGCTGGCCATCATAGCAAAAGGACGGAAGCCCACCGCATTCACCGCCAAAGGGACAGAGCCGGTGTTAAAGCCGGTCACATGCAAACGGCCCGCCCGCATCGCTTCCAACTGAGCAGCATTGGACTGCACTGGGAAGTATTCCACCTTCTTGCCGGTTACCTCTGCCAAGTGATCGAGAAACTCAGCCCAAACGTTCTTGTAAACTGAGGGATCCTCAACGGGGGTGTAGGCAAAGATCAGGGTATCCGGATTGATCCACTCGTTCGGATCTTCCGGCACATCGGCAATCAAATCGCCATCGCGGTCGCAGAAGCGCACATCCATCTCCGGCGGACGGGGGCAATCTTTGGCCTGGGCATGCACCAGTCCAGACAGGGCTACAGAAGCACCGGCCACGGTGGCAACTAGCCCCACGAGCAAAGAGCGACGGCCTGCCAAGAAAGTTTTCATCATAGTGTCTATTGACTCCTCAATGAGGGCTCAGTGTTTCTTCAAGGAACAGATAGAAAATAGCAGGCTAGAGTTAACTTTTTGTTAAGCGAAGATTCAGAAAAGGTAATCTCCACTCAAAATCCGCAGAATTTCAGAGAGGGATCCCAGTGATTGCTACTGATACGCTGGGTTTACCCGTAGAACTCACTCCCAGGCCCGAATGGCCGAAATGGCCACCAGCAAGCTACCAAAACCGACAACACCCGCCAAAAATGCCCCAAAGTGCCCTTCGGTTTCGGGTAGCTCGTGCTTCAGCACTTGAAAGATTAAAACCCCCGCTACAAAGGCAATGCTGGCGGCTAAGGCTATCTCCGGCAAAATGGCCCTTTGCCCCATCAGCCAACCGACAAAAAGGGATCCGATCAACAGCCAACGCCCTTGGTGCTGAAATAAGTGGGGATGATGCTCAAATAGATCTTTACAGACGATGCTGAGGTGGATAGCCAAAGCGATGGTCAGCAACAGGCAACTGAGCCATTCTTGCACCGTGTGTCTTAGCAAATAACCCAGAATTACGCTGTAGAGCGTAAAGAAACCAATGTGAACGGAAAATATCCTTGGATGCAGCAATGCCTCTTGCTTGGAAGATTGGGCCAGCCCCTCCAACCCATATACCGTAACAATGCCCAGCAACATGAGCAGATGAATGTGTTCAATCAAATAGCCCAACACAGGCACTTCTAGGGGCATCAAGTGTTGTTGCAGCTCCGTCACTTCCGCCAAAAAAGCCGTGAACACATAGGCCAGAGAAATCCCTCCACCCAGAGAGAGCCAGTAGCGCTGCGGAATGTTGTGCAGGAGTTGCTGTAGCCGCCGGGTGAAGAAGATCACCCCAATCAAGGTCAGCAGAAGGAGTAGGCTGAACATCTTGGCACCACAACTTGCAGAACTGTACCCACGTAAATACGCGGAGGAACTCCCTCGCAGATACCTTGGGCCGTCAGGCTGGGAGCTGGATTGATGAACCCTGCAAGAGAAACTCCTCTCTTATTACCCCCGCTCCAGCTGAGAATGCAGCCCATTTTGCCTGAGAGTGGGCTGAGAAACCGCAGATCAACCGCTTTTTCGTCCTCCTTGAAACCATTGACCTTGGCATCATGCTATGAGTTGATGCGACGGGATCCGATACATCAAGCCATGCCCACCCCCCCCATCCGCTTTGGCACCGACGGCTGGCGAGCCGTGATTGCCGATGCCTTTACTTTCCAAAACTTGGCCCTTGCCGCCCAGGCCGGCGCCCAAGTGTTGGCCCGCACCTATCCCGGCGAAGGGATCCTGATTGGCTACGACAACCGCTTTCTCTCGGAGCGCTTTGCCGCCCACGCTGCCGAAGTGGTGGCCCGATTGGGGATCCCGGTCTATCTCTCCACCTGTGTGGCCCCAACGCCGGCCTTTAGCTGGGGTGCCAAGGAGCGGGGCTGCCACGGCGCTTTGGTGATCACCGCCAGCCACAACCCCCCCCACTATTCCGGCCTCAAGGTCAAGGGAGGATTTGGTGGCTCCGTGCCGCCGGAAGTTACCGCCGCCATCGAGCAGGATATGCGCCACCTGCAACCTCTTGGATCCCACAAGGCCCCCATCCACACCTGGGATCCCTGGCCCGGCTACCTGGCTCAGCTCAGCCGCTTTGTGGATCTGGAAAAGCTCAAGGGATCCCCGGCCAAGATCTGGGTGGATGTCATGTTTGGCTCTGGCGCCGGTGGCCTCAAGCGCCTACTGGGGGAGAAGGTGATTGAATTGCAGGCCCACCGGGATCCCTTATTTGGGGGATTTCCCCCTGAGCCTTTGCCGCAAAACCTGCAGGCTTCCGCTCAGATCATCGCAGCGGATCCGGCCCCCTTGAAAATGGGCCTGGTCTTTGATGGAGATGCCGACCGCATTGCCGCCCTGGATGGGCAGGGCCATTTCCTCAGCCCCCAGATCCTGATCCCCATCTTGATCGACCACCTGGCCGGGCGACGCGGCTTGCGGGGCGAGATTGTCAAAACCATCAGCGGCTCCGAACTGTTTGTTAAAGTTGCGGAGCACTACGGCCTGCCGGTTACGGAAATGCCGGTGGGCTTTAAGTACATCGCCGAGCGCATGATGAGCACCCAGGTGCTGTTGGGCGGAGAAGAATCGGGCGGCATCGGCTACCTGGGCCACATTCCCGAGCGGGATGCCCTGCTTTCGGCCCTGTATCTCATCGAAGCGGTTACGGAAACCGGCCAAGATCTCAGCGCCCTTTACCGAGCTTTGCAGGAACGGGAAGGGTTCACCTCTGTTTACCTGCGCCGCGATCTCCACCTCGCCGATCAAAATCAACAAACCCAGCTCTTCCAGCGGCTGCAAAAGGATCCCCCGCTTGAGATTTTGGGGCAGCAGGTGATCAAACATTTCGACAAAGATGGCCACAAATTCACCCTCGCCAACGGCAGTTGGGTGATGATTCGCGGCAGCGGCACCGAGCCTCTGCTGCGGCTGTACTCGGAAGCCAAAACCCCGGAAGAAGTGAATCGCCTGCTGGATTGGGCAGCCGGCTTGAACAGCACAACAGCTTAATATCCCAGATAATCTTTTGCGCAAAGCTGGATCCCTTTGACTCTTGAGTGCAGAGACTGAGAGGCTGCCAAACTGCGGCAGCCTACAGGGTTGGCCTCTCCCCCCAAGCTCTGCTGAGCAGCATAGGAATGCTCACAGCTTGACCCATCTGCCTCACTTTTACTTGGGTCAAGGGTAAGAACTCTAATTAAAAGAAAGTTACAGTAGCTGCACTAGAAGTCGCTGGCGGCGCGCCATTGCTCAAGAGAGTAACAGGTGGATTGGTGTAGATCGCAGGCATGGGCATCGTTTGTTCGACCAATACAGAAACTACGCAGGAGGTGCCTGCTGCTAGGCTTCCGTTCATGAGAGAAATCGTGGTCCCAGGGGTAAGCATACCACTGCAGGTGTTTGAGGTAACTGCTGGACTCGTAATTTGTAACCCTGTGGGCAAAGTGTCGATGAAACTGAGGCCGGTTATGGGAACAGTTGCAGTGTTCGTAATTGTGAAGACAACAGCCACGACGTTGCCGTTTTGAGTCGAGTTAGGAACAAACTGCTTATTGAACGTTGGAGCAGGAACCGAGATCACTGACAGATTAACAGGTGTGCTTTGAACAGCAGGAGCCTGGTTACTGGTCAGAGTTACGGCAGGGTTAGTATAGGTACCTGTGCCTGCAGCAACAACCTGAACAGTAACTGTACAAGTTGCATTGGCAGCCAGTGTTCCACCGCTTAGAGTGATTAGGGCCGCGCCTGAAGTCGGAGCAAATGATCCACCACAGGCATTGGTGGAGTTGGGCGGATTGGCAACAAACAACCCTGTAGGCAGGTTGTCTGCAAAGTTGAGGCCAGTCAGTTGGATGCCAGAGTTGTTGGTGATTGTGAAGCTTAGGGTTACGGGAGCGTTTGGTGAGGTTGTGGAAGGACTGAAGCTCTTGGTAAACGTCGCCAGGGGGCCTGGAGGCAGGCCAACGATGCTGGGAGAGGGGTTCGGGCTGGGCAGGGGCGGGATCGTCGGCGCCGACACAGGAGAGGGCACAAGAGGGCTGGGCTGGGTGGTGGGAACAGATCCAATCGGAGGAGTGGATGGCAGCCCTACCCCCGTTCCTCCGGGTTCTGTATTCGGGTTTTGCACAGGGATGATTGGCCCTGGCAGCGAGCTGATTGGATTCCCCTCTTTAGTTTGTTGACAAGCTGTTAACAAGCCCAAACACAGGCAAGCCAAAACCCCAGCTACTTTTCCCGTTTTCATTCCCTCATCCTCCTGCCATTCAACTCTCTCGTGGCACAAACCCAAACAGCCTTACTCAGCTCCAGCTTAGGGGGCTTGGGCGCGCGCTTCCAGCCTCAGAGCTTGACCAAATGAATCTCGAATGACCACGATTACCAAAACCCTTTCTCCCGCAGCAACGTTGGTGTTGTAGGCGGCTAGAGCCGCCGGGAAGGTGAAGCCGTTGGTAAGCGTGATCCCGTTGATTCGGTCGTCGTAGCTATTGCCTCTGCCTATCAGCGTATTTCTAAACTGCTCAATTGCCGTCGGCAAAAAGATGCTGGTAATATCCGTGCCGCGACTGATGTTAAAAAACTGAACCTCTACGCTCCTGATCACTCCTGGAGCAAGCAAGCCGCGCAAGGTGATAGTTACAAAGGCGGATCCCACTGGCGGAATGCCAGAAAGCAGCAAAAGATTAAACTCCCCAGCTGGAGCTGGCCGCAAGCTAGGCGGATCCGGTAGGTCGGGCTGGATGGGCGGCGGGGTGATGGGGGCGAAATCCGGACCAGGGCGGAAGGTGATAGGCGTGAGATTGGGGGCAATCGTGGGGGCAACGGCCACAGGAGGAGGCGTGGCACCGCTAGAAGCCAGTAGAGGCGGCACCCCGCTGGTGGTCTCGCTACTGCAGCCGGTAATTAGCGCAACCGAAGCACAGGTTGCCCAAAGAGAGAGGCCGCCACGGCCAAGGGCTGAGCCAAAACGTCGTCTCATCGAAAAATCTCCACTCACTCACACCACAGCAAACGTCTTAGGCAGCGTCCAGCGGGGATCCACCGAGCTTGCTCAAGTCTTATGCATCTGCACAATTTCAAGGGGGATGCCTGCTGTTAGTTCTACTGCATCCTAGAGCGTTGTCAAGCAAGCGGCAGAGCAAATGCAAGAAATTGTTCTGGAAATGGCCCATCCCCTAGATATGGGGTATCATAGCCTCGAGCAGGGGCGGCCAGCTTACCTGTAGCGTTAGGGGTTGGGTGCCTTCTCCCCATTTTGTGTGTGGATTTGCCCAGATTTAAGGTGTGTGAGGAAGTGCCGTATGAACTTCAAAGGTCGCTCGTTGGCGGTTTTGTGTGGAGTCTTGCTGCTAGGCGGCTGCGGAGAAGTTAATGAGTCTCCGACCTTGCCTGGGCCCGTCCAGGTGGATCCGGCTGCCTTTGTCTCGGCCCAGGAGTATCGCTTTACCCCCGGCTCGGTGCTGGAGACCACCAGCCTGCGGCTGGACTATGTCAATCCGAGGTTTGATCGGGGTATCCCTGTGCGCACCAACCCCCTCCAAGGCAGCGGTGAAGCTCGCATCGCCAATGTTGAAGCCCGCATCTTGCCTGTGAACGAGATCCCAGCCACTGAGCTGACGATTGACTCAACTCTTCGCTCCAGCACCCTGGCCATCCAAATTGGGCGAACCACACCGCTGGTGAATCTCATTGCCTTTGGCCCTAATGACGGCAGGCTATCTACGCAATTTAGTATCGCCGGGCTGGTTGCAATTTCGACAAACCCCAATGATCAGCGCATTCGAGTGAACACAACCTTTAGAGCTGCCAGGGAAGGTACTGTCTTGACTCTCACCGTGCGCCGAATCTTGGTGAATAGGAATGGCAACCAAGTTGTCCTAGAGGGAGATTCTTCTCTCATTGTCCGCACCACGGGGGTACTCTATGAAGATCCTGGCCCAGGTGGCAACCCGCCAGCAGGAAGCTTCGTGAACCCAACAGAAGGAGTATCTGCCATTCTCCAGACAGGTAGTTTCTCCGCGAGCTTTGTGGTGCGGCAGCGGGGGGTTGCGGGCGATGGCACTCCTGAGGATGCCTTGGCTCTCTTTGCCCGCCTGAACTTCCGGCCCAACCAGGCGGAGATTGTCTATCGTCTTGCCCAGGTGGGTACGCAGTCGGTGCTGTTTGCTCCGGATCCGACTCGACCGAACATCTTGCCCAACCAGTTGGTGCGCATCCGACGCCTGTTGAACGGTCGTGTTCAAGCGGAGTTTGATCCGGCCAACACCAGCACAGTTCTCAACTTTGTGCAGGTCAGCCCTCCACCGCGACCTTTCCCCACCCCAATTCCTCAGTTACC
This sequence comes from Thermostichus sp. MS-CIW-34, assembly GCF_054060435.1. Lineage (NCBI taxonomy): Bacteria > Bacillati > Cyanobacteriota > Cyanophyceae > Thermostichales > Thermostichaceae > Thermostichus > Thermostichus sp. MS-CIW-34. The sequence goes on from NZ_JBSSDE010000021.1 coordinate 42,153, forward strand.
TGTCCCTACTCCTGGACCGGGTGCTCCAACAGCCTTTGACTACTTTTTCTCATTACGAACTGAAAGGGAAGAAGGCGGGGGTACTCCAGTTGTTTTGCAGGGCATCGTGCCTGCAACGGGGGATTTCGTCTTCCGCACCTTGGCCGGAGCACAGTTATCAGGGCCGTTTAACCGGCTTGATATTGGTGGGGGAACACAAAGAGGAAATCTGAACCTTGTCTTCGATTCAACGACCTCTGCTGAGCGCATTTCCGGCCAGTGGTTCATAGAACAGGAGTTCCCTACTAACAACCTTGCAGCTAGAGAAGAGTCCATTTTGATCATCCGTGGGTTCTTTGAGGGAACTGAGGTGCGGCTGTAACCCAGGCAACCCGTTTGATCCCAGAGCAGGGATCCGCTTTGGCTTGGCCTTTTCCTCGGTCAGAGTTTCGGCAGATCGGCAAGCACCACCTGCGCGCAGTTGTGGCCAGGGATCCCGGTCACTCCGCCTCCTGGGTGCGCTCCTGAACCGCAGAGGTAAAGGCCGGGAATGGGGGAGCGATAGTCGGCCAGGCCGGAGATGGGCCGCAGGTTGTAGCTTTGATCCGGCGTCATTTCCCCGTGAAAAATGCTGCCCCCCACAAGGCCGAAGCGGGCCTCCAGATCCACGGGCGACAACATCTGCCGTGCGATCACGGCGTTTTTAATGTTGGGGGCAAATTGGGCAATTTTGTCGATTACCCGATCGGCAAATTCTTCCCGCAGGCCATCGTTCCAGTCTCGCCCTTTGGGTTGGTAAGGCACAAACTGGCAGAAGCAGGAGAGAATGTGCTTGCCTGGGGGAGCCATCGTCGGGTCGGTGGGGGATTGGCTGTAGATCTCGATAAACGGATCCCGGGAAGGGATCCCGTACTTGCAGTCATCCCAAGCCCGCTCCAGATAGGCCACCGAGGGAGCAATGTCTACCGTGGCGGAACTGACCACTTCTGGGGGCACTTCAGCAGGGGCCGCCGTGTAGCGGGGCAGTTCCTCCAGGGCCAAGTTGAGCTTGTACACCGGGCCTGAGGTGCGGTAGTGCCGTTCTAGCCGGTCACGCAAGTCTGGGGGCAAAGAGGAGCAGAGCCGCAAAAAGGTGATTTGGGGATGGGCATTGGAGAGAACCGCCCGCGCCCGCACGGTTTCCCCCGATTCGAGGATAACCCCAGCGGCCTGCCCACTCTCCATCAAGATCTCCGCCACTGGAGCAGACGTGCGGATCTCCACCCCTAAGTCCAGAGCTGCCTTGGCCATCGCTTGGGTAATGGATCCCATCCCACCGCGCACATAGCCCCAGACCCCACGCGAGCCAATGGCCCGACCTACCGCATGGACTAGCCAAATGTAGGGCGTACCCGGAGTCATCGGCCCGGCAGAGGTGCCGATCAAAGATTGGGGAGCCATCGCCGCCTTGACTTGCTCCGACTCGAAGAACTCATCCAGGAGATCAGTGGTCGAGAGGAGCATGATGCGGCGGAAATCGTCTTCATAGCCAGCAGCTGCAAAGCGATCCGCCAGTTGCCCCAGTGAAATCGGCGGCTGCATTAAGGTTGGCTCCACCACCTCGTTCACCCGATCCCAAAACTCCTCCCAGCGGTCGTAGGCTTCCGCATCTTTGCGAGAAAACTTGGCAATTTCCGCCTTGCTCTTGGCACGGTTATCGGCATACAGAAAGAGGTGCTGCCCATCCGGGAAAGGCATGAAGTAGGAAGGTTGCTTGGCATAGACCTCAAAGCCATAGTCCGGCAGGCGCAGATCGCGGATGATCTCCGGGCGCAGCAAACTACAGGAGTAGGAAGCCACCGACACGCGAAAGCCCGGGTGAATTTCTTCCGTAATGGCAGCACCACCAACGGTGTGATAGCGCTCCAGCACCAGCACTTTTTGCCCCGCTTTGGCCAAATAGCAAGCGCTCACCAGCCCGTTGTGGCCGGCCCCAATCACCACCGCGTCGTAGCTCATCGACAATCCTTTTGCAAATGCTTCTCCACCCACAATACTGATACATTTACGCTGAACACTGCTGATCATTACTGCTCAGCGGTGAAGCGATAGCATTCTGTCCGTCTCCGTTGTCGCTACGCGACGCTAACGCGACCGCGTCAGCGGGACGGAGTCCAAACAGAAAGGCGGTATCCCGCAAAGCTCTGAGCATAACACCCAGAGCGCCTTGCCAATCTCGTGGTAGCCTATGGTTGCACTTTGGGCATCTAAACACCTTTGCGCCACCCAACTTAGTGTGGATGTGCCCGCACTTGGTACAGGTTTTGCTGGTGTACGCTTCCGATACTTCCACGACAACCACGTTTTTCTTCTTGGCTTGAAACTTCAGGAGCTGCTTGAACCGGTAGTGCGCCCAGGTGAGCATCGCCCTTGCCGTCTTGCTACCAAACTTCCTCCCTGCCTTGGCAACCATCTTGGCTGACTCGAAAGTGGGGAGGAATATCAATCGGTAGTTATCCGTTAGGAACGCCGCCACCTTACGATGGCACTCGTCCACCAAGTTCCTGATTCTCTCCCGCAGACGAAACGCCGCTTGCCGCATCCGTCTGCGCTTGAGTCTTGGTGCTTTGCTCAGCCTAGACTGCAGATCGTCTAGGTGGTAGCACAGCCGAACGATTCTGCCAAAGTCTCCCTTGGCGATATCTACAAAGCCCGCCCCATCAAACCCTGTAAGGAAGCTTCTTACTCCAGGATCAAGTGCGATCACCCCCCTTGCTAACGAACACTGCTCGTTCACGGGCTCGGGGAAGATGGCATACCATCTATCTTTCACCCGCATTAGCTTAGTCCCATAGGCACACTTTTGCGGCACCGCTTCTGACGCCGTAAACGACAAACCCTTCGTGAGCTTCGGATACCACCTGCCCTGACTGAAATTACTGTTGTTGAACTGCAAGGTGTGGGTCTTATCCCTCACACTGCGAAACCGAGCTTCCTTGCTTTGGCGAAACGCTTGCCATGCCTCCATGACGGCGTTCTGCTTAATGTGGCAGGGGGCTTCCTTCACCCACTGCGGCAAGTCCGATTGCAGGATAATATTCCGCAGCTTTTCTGGGGTTTTAGTAGTGCCATGCTGACGCTGATAGGCAATCGCTTGGTTGTAGCAGTACCGGCACGCCGCTTGCCACCGCTTCCAAACCTTAGCCAGCGCTGGCTCCGGATAAATCCGTATCTTTCTCGATTGCAGCCCGGTATTTTCTGAGTCCGTAGAGCCGACTGCTGAAGCAGTGCAGGATGGTGAGGATATCCTCAACCAGTTCCTGTTGGGGAGAAAGGCGATCGTCATCGAGAACCAAGATTTCGCAGCCGTATTGACGGCAGTACCACTCAACGAACTCAAATCCAAACCGGCAGAGTCGATCCCGGTGAGCGACCACAATTGTTCCGACATCTCCCGCACGAACTCGTTCCAATAAGGCAAGGAACTTTGGCCTTTTGAAGTCGAGACCGCCGCCAACCTCTCCGACCACTTCGGCTCCAGGATAGAGGTCAACCAGTCTTGCAATCTGTCTCTCCAAGTCTGGTTTCTGCCCTCGACTGCTGACTCGGGCGTACAAAACGACTCGTTTGATCTTTTTTGGCGTTTTGATGTAGCTGTCGAGGTCATACCTTCTCGCCCTACCCGATGGTGTACGTATTGCCTTGATCCAGCCTTTCTGTTCCCATCGCCTCAAGGTGTGGAGACACACCCCAAAATAATCCGCCGCTTCTCTCGGTTTTACATACCTAGCCATACCAAGCAGCCATACTGAACATACTGTACATTATTTTCAGTATAGTCCAGCGTATCATTGACTAAAGTCATGCTCCTGCCAGCCAAGATTCGATCTGCCGGCAAGGGATCCCTGCCTTAACCGATGGAAAAAACCCGATCCAGACTCAGTTCTCCAGCCCGGATCCCTGGGATCCCAACTTTTTCTTTGGGGGTGTAAGCCTCTCTTTTTTGGTAAACTCCCGACTCTATTGGCAAGCTGTACGTCTCTAGGCAGTTCTCTTGCAAGTTCAAGATCCAGTAGTTGGGGATCCCGGCTTTGGCGTAGAGTCCGAGTTTGACTTCCCGATCATAGGTAAGGGAAGAATCAGCCACTTCGATGATGAGATAGATGTCTTCGGGCTGAGGATGCCGAGAGCGGTACTCATCCTGCTGAAAGCGCACAATGGCAAAGTCGGGCTCTGGCTCGTGATTGGGGGGCAGTTGGACCGGATCCTGGGTGCGCACAATAGCTTGCTCCTGCACAAGGCCCACCAACAGTCGGTACAGGCGGCTACAGTAGGCGGCGTGCCTCTCCCCTTTCGTCATCTTTTGAACTAGGAGCCCGTCAATCAGCTCCAACTGATTGGGCTCTTCAATCTGTCCAGACTCAATCAGTCGATGAAACTCCTCAAAGGTATATCGCCTGATATAGGGATCCAATCGGGCGGCTAGAGTCATCGACCAAACTCATCAGACCCTAAACTTCATATCACCACTCTACCAACTCACAAAAAAGGGATCCCTGGACCAGCCGAGGGATCCCTATTCAGCAGGTTATGGGCTTGCTACCCCGACTGAGAGGCTGTCGAGGCGATAACAAAGGCCGCGTAGGTCAGCACGTAACCCACCGTGAAGTGGGCCAGACCCACCAGACGACCTTGGACAATCGACATGGCCACCGGCTTGTCTTTCCAGCGGATCAGCTTGGCCAAGGGAGTGCGCTCATGCGCCCACACCAAGGTCTCGATCAGCTCTTGCCAGTAGCCGCGCCAGGAGATCAAGAACATGAACCCCGTCGCCCAGACCAAGTGGCCAAACAGGAACATCCAGGCCCAAACCGCCAGGTTATTCATCCCGTAGGGGTTGTAGCCGTTGATCAACTGAGCAGAGTTGGCCCAGAGGTAATCCCGCAGCCAGCCCATCAGGTAGGTGGAGTTCTCGTTGAACTGGGCAGTGTTGCCGCTCCAAACCCCAAGCTGCTTCCAGTGCCAGTAGAAGGTAACCCAGCCGATGGTGTTCAGCATCCAGAACATGGCCAGGTAGAAGGCATCCCAGGCGGAGATGTCGCAGGTGCCGCCTCGACCCGGGCCGTCGCAGGGGAAGCTGTAGCCAAAGTCCTTCTTGTCCGGCATCAGCTTAGAGCCGCGGGCATCCAACGCCCCCTTGACCAAGATCAAGGTGGTGGTGTGCAAGCCCAGCGCAATGGCGTGGTGCACCAGGAAGTCACCCGGGCCAATGGGCAGGAACAGGGATCCATTGGGATCGTTGATGGCCTGCAGCCAGCCCGGCAGCCACACGTTGCCGTAGTTGGGCCAAGCGGTAGAAGCAAGGCTGTCGGGGTTGGACAACAACACATCCATGCCGTAGATCATCTTGCCGTGAGAGGCCTGGATGAACTGAGCAAACACCGGCTCGATCAAGATCTGCTTCTCCGGCGTGCCAAAGGCCTGCATGACGTCGTTGTGGACGTACAGCCCCAGGGTGTGGAAGCCCAGGAACAGCGATACCCAGCTGAGGTGGGAGATAATCGCTTCCTTGTGATCCAGCACCCGCGCCAGCACGTTGTTCTTGTTGGCCTCAGGATCATAGTCCCGCACCAGGAAGATGGCCCCGTGGGCAAACGCCCCCACCATCAAGAAGCCAGCAATGTACTGGTGATGGGTGTAAAGAGCCGCCTCCGTGGTGTGATCCATGGACATGAACACGTAGGGGTTAAGGGCGTACATGTGCTGCGCCACCAGCGAGGTCACCACCCCCAGACAGGCCAAGGCCAGAGCCAACTGGAAGTGCAGGGAGTTGTTGACCGTGTCGTAGAGACCTTTGTGGCCTTCTCCCAGCAGGCCTCCGAAGGGAGTGCCCTTGGGGGGGTTGTGGGCGCCAAGGATCTCCCGGATGCTATGGCCAATGCCCCAGTTGGTGCGGTACATGTGGCCGGCCACGATGAAGATCACCGCGATGGCCAGGTGGTGGTGGGCCATGTCCGTCAGCCACAGGGACTGGGTGTTGGGGTTAAAGCCACCCAAGAAAGTGAGGATGGCCGTGCCCGCCCCTTCTGCCGTGCCCCAGACATGGTTGGCCGTGTCCGGGTTCTGGGCATACACCCCCCAGTTGAGGGTAAAGAAGGGCTTCAGACCTGCCGGGTGGGGCAGAGTGGTAAGGAAGTTGTCCCAGCCTACGTGCTGCCCGCGGGACTCGGGGATGGCGACGTGTACCAGGTGACCAGTCCAAGCCAGGGAACTGACCCCAAACAAGCCGGCCAGGTGGTGGTTGAGACGGGCTTCAGCGTTCTTGAACCAGCTCAGGCTAGGCCGGAAGCGGGGCTGCAGGTGCAGCCAGCCGGCAAACAGAAACACTGCCGCCAACAACAGCAGGCCAATCGCGCCGGTGTAGAGATCGCCGTTGGTGCGCAGGCCAATGGTGTTGAACCAATAGTACAGGCCAGAGTAGGCCGCGTTGACGGGGCCGCCGCCCCCCGGTTGGGTAAAGGCTTCCACCGCTGCCTTGCCAAAGTGGGGATCCCAGATGGCGTGGGCGATGGGGGTGACACCCGTGGGGTTGGCTACCCATTGCTCATAGTTGCCTTGCCAGGCGATGTGGAAGACGTTGCCGGAGGCCCACAGGAAGATGATTGCCAGATGGCCAAAGTGGGTGGCGAACAGCTTTTGGTAAAGCCGCTCCTCTGTCATGCCATCGTGGGTCTCGAAGTCGTGGGCGGTGGCAATGCCATACCACAGCCGACGCGTGGTGGGATCGCTGGCCAGGTCTTGGCTGAATTGGGGAAAACGAGTTGCAGTGGTCATGATTGTCTCTTCCTCCTTGCCTTAGCCGAGTGCGGCAAACCGTGCCAGGAAGAACGCCCAAGTGGTCACGATTCCGCCCAGCAGGTAGTGGGCCACACCGACCGCCCGCCCCTGGATGATGCTGAGGGCGCGAGGTTGAATGGCCGGAGCAACTTTCAGTTTGTTATGGGCCCAGACGATGGACTCGATCAGCTCCTGCCAGTAGCCACGGCCGCTGAACAGGAACATTAAGCTGAAGGCCCAGACGAAGTGGGCGCCCAAGAAGAGCAGTCCATAGGCCGACAGCGCCGAGCCATAGGAGTTGATCACCTGCACCGATTGGGCCCACAGGAAGTCCCGCAACCAGCCGTTGATGTTGATAGCGCTGGCCGCAAAGTTGCCTCCGGTGAGGTGCTCAATCGTGCCGTCCGGGTTGACGGTGCCCCAGATGTCGCTCTGCATCTTCCAACTGAAGTGGAAGATCACGATCGAGATGCAGTTGTACATCCAGAACAGCCCTAGGAACACGTGATCCCAAGCGGAGACTTGGCAAGTGCCGCCGCGGCCCGGGCCATCGCAGGGGAAGCGGAAGCCCAGCTTGGCCTTATCGGGGATCAGGCGAGAAGAGCGGGCAAACAGCACCCCCTTGAGCAGGATCAGCACCGTGATGTGGATGGTCATGGCGTGAATGTGGTGAACCATGAAGTCCGCCGTGCCCAGCACCATCGGCATCATGGACACCTTGCCACCCACAGCCACCACATCACCCCCAAAGATGGGGCTTACCGAAGCGCCCACATAGGGAGCAGTGCTAGCGATGGCCTTGGTGTGCAGCGATTGAATCCACTGGGCAAAAATGGGCTGCAGCTGGATGCCTGTATCCGAGAACATGTCCTGCGGACGGCCCAGGGCCTGCATCGTGTCGTTGTGAACGTAGAAGCCGAAGGCGTGGAAGCCCAGGAATAGGCACACCCAGTTCAGGTGGCTGATGATGGCGTCGCGGTGGCGGATCACCCGATCCAAGACATTGTTGCGGTTCACCGCCGGGTCATAATCGCGAACCATGTAGATGGCCCCGTGGGCAGCGCCGCCAACGATAAACAGGCCCCCTATCCACATGTGGTGGGTAAATAAGGAGATCTGGGTGGCGTAGTCAATGCCCATGTAGGGGTAGGGGTTCATGGCGTACATGTGCTGGGCCACGATGATGCTCAGGGATCCCACCATGGCCAGGTTGATGGCCAGTTGGGCGTGCCAAGAGGTGGTCAGCACTTCGTACAGACCCTTGTGGCCCTCGCCCGTGTAGGGGCCCTTGTGGGCTTCCAGGATCTCCTTAATGGAGTGGCCAATGCCCCAGTTGGTGCGGTACATGTGGCCAGCCACGATAAAGAGCACGGCGATGGCCAGGTGGTGGTGGGCCTGATCCGTCAGCCAGAGGGCGCCCGTCTGCGGATCCAGACCACCCTTGAAGGTGAGGAACTCCGCGTACTTGCCCCAGTCCAAGGTAAAGAAAGGCACCACCCCGCTGAAGAAGCCCCAATCCACGCTGGGGAACATCTCCTTCATCAGGGCCGGCTTGAGGATGAATTCATGGGGCAGAGGGATCTGGGCCGCCGGCACGCCCGCATCCAACATCTTGTTGATGGGAATGGCCACGTGGATTTGGTGACCAGCCCAGGCCAAAGAACCCAGCCCCAGCAGGCCCGCCAGGTGGTGGTTGAGCATCGATTCCACATTTTGGAACCACTCCAGCTTGGGAGCCCGCTTGTGGTAGTGGAACCAGCCGGCAAACAGGCACAGCCCGGCCATCACCAAGCCACCGATGGCGGTGCAGAGGAGTTGAAACTCATTGGTGATGCCGGCAGCTCGCCAGAGGTGAAATAGACCAGAAGTAATGCGGATCCCTTCGAAGCCGCCACCCACATCCCCATTCAGGATCTCTTGGCCAAAGATGGGCCAGACCACTTGGGCGCTGGGCTTGATGTTGATCGGATCCGCCAGCCAAGCGGAATAGTTGGAGAACTGAGCTCCGTGGTAGTACATGCCGCTCAGCCAGACGAAAACCACCGCCAAGTGGCCGAAGTGAGCGGAAAAGATCTTACGAGAGACGTCTTCTAAGTCGCTGGTGTGACTGTCGAAGTCATGAGCAAGAGCATGGAGGTTCCAGATCCAGGTCGTGGTCTTGGGGCCACGGGATAGGCTGCGATCGAAGTGCCCCGGCTTAGCCCATTTCTCAAATGAGGTGGGAACCGGATCCACATCAACCGACACCTTGACCTTCGGCTCTCGCTCCTTTGGCGTAGTTGTCATCAAGAACTCCTCTCTTGCGACAAGGAACGAAGCATCCCCACCCCTTGGCAGAAGATTCCCTCAGGGCAGGACTTACCTGGCATTATAGGTCAGGGTTTGTGAGCCCTCAGTTGCTTCACAATAATTAAACGAGGGATCCCTTGTCCCATCGAGGCTGGAGTCGATTGGCAATTGTTTTTTCGATCATAGATGTAAATATATGTAACGAATTTTCAGCCAACCCAATCCGTTCTCAGGAAGGGTTGGAACTGAACAATAGACAGCAAGGGATCCCCTGGGTGGGGATGTGTGGTAAAACCCTGGCAGCCCTTTTGCAGATACCACCCTATGACCCTAGAGATTCCCCGTCGCCAATACGTCAGCAACTACGGCCCCACCGTAGGGGATCGGGTGCGCCTGGCGGATACCGAACTGATCATCGAGGTGGAGGAGGATTTCACCACCTACGGCGAGGAGATTAAGTTTGGGGGCGGCAAAACCATCCGCGATGGCATGGGGCAATCGCCGACGGCCACCCGCGCCAATGGGGCCTTGGATCTGGTGATCACCAACGCCCTGATCCTGGACTGGTGGGGCATCGTCAAGGCGGATGTGGGCATTCGCGATGGCTACATTGTCGGCATTGGCAAAGCCGGCAACCCCAACATCCAAGCGGGGGTGACGCCGGGCATGGTGGTTGGCCCCAGCACTGAGGTGATTGCCGGGGAAAACCTGATCCTGACAGCGGGCGGGATCGATGCCCATGTGCATTTCATCTGTCCGCAGTTGTGCGAGTTTGCCATCGCTTCGGGAGTGACCACCCTTTTGGGGGGCGGAACCGGGCCGGCCACCGGCAGCAACGCCACCACCTGCACCCCTGGAGCTTGGAACTTGGGCAAAATGTTGCAGGCGGCGGAGGGGTTTCCGGTCAATTTGGGCTTTTTTGGCAAGGGGAACGCGGCTTTCCCCGAGGCTCTGCGGGAACAGGTGGAAGCGGGGGCCTGCGGACTCAAGATCCACGAAGATTGGGGATCCACGCCGGCGGTGATCGACAGCTGTTTGCAAGTCTCGGATGAGTACGACGTCCAAACCCTCATCCACACCGATACTTTAAATGAATCGGCTTTTGTGGAAGATACCATCGCCGCCATCAATGGCCGCACCATTCACACCTTCCACACCGAAGGGGCCGGGGGTGGGCATGCCCCCGACATCATCCGCATTGCCTCGGAGCCCAACGTGCTGCCCAGCTCCACCAATCCCACCCGCCCCTTTACCCGCAACACCATCGAAGAACATCTGGACATGCTGATGGTGTGTCACCACCTGAGCAAGAATGTGCCGGAGGATATTGCTTTTGCCGAAAGCCGCATTCGCCCCCAAACCATTGCCGCCGAAGACATCTTGCATGACATGGGGGTGTTCAGCATCATCTCTTCCGACTCGCAGGCCATGGGCCGGGTGGGGGAGGTGATCATCCGCACTTGGCAGACAGCTCACAAGATGAAGGTGCAGCGGGGGCCTCTGCCGCAAGACAGCAGCCGCAACGACAACTTCCGGGCCAAGCGTTACGTGGCTAAGTACACCATCTGCCCCGCCATCGCCCAAGGACTCAGCCACGTCATCGGGTCGGTGGAGGTGGGAAAACTGGCGGATCTGTGTCTGTGGAAGCCGGCCTTTTTTGGGGTTAAGCCGGAAATTGTCCTGAAGGGGGGCCTGATTGCCTATGCCCAAATGGGGGATCCCAATGCTTCCATTCCAACCCCGCAGCCGGTGTACCCTCGCCCCATGTTCGGCAGCTTTGGCCGCGCCTTGACCGAGACCAGCCTCCTCTTTGTCTCCCAGGCTGCCCTAGACCTGGGGATCCCTGAGAAATTGGGGATCCAGCGCCGGGCCGTAGCGGTGAAAAATTGCCGCGAGATCGGCAAAGCGGATTTGAAACTCAATACCGCCACTCCCCACATTGAGGTGAACCCAGAGACCTATGAAGTGCGGGCCGATGGAGAGCTGCTCACCTGCGAGCCGGCAGAGGTGCTGCCCATGGCACAACGGTACTTTCTGTTCTAATTCGGGTGTTCTAATTTGGGAGAGCTTGAGAGCTCTATTGAGCGTTTGATCGGTAACCCAAGCATGGGCCACCTTGTTCTCCGCCACCTCAGCAAGCGCTTCCACAAGGGAGGGATCCCTGTCCTCAGGGATTTGTCTTTGAGCGTGGAGGCAGGGGAGATCTTCGCCCTGCTGGGGCCGTCGGGCTGCGGCAAGTCCACCACCCTCAATCTCATCGCCGGCCTGCTGGAGCCGGATCCCTTGCCCTATCCGGGGGAAATCTGGCTGGACGGGATCCCCCTCAACCCTCTGCCGCCGGAACGGCGCGGCGTGACTTTGCTGTCCCAACACAGCCGCCTGTTTCCCCACCTGAGCGTGGGGGAGAATGTTGCTTTTGGCCTGAAAATGCGGGGCATTCCCCGGGCAGAGCGGGAGGCTGCCGCCTGGCGCATGTTGGAGCGGGTGCAATTGCCCGGCTTTGCTCAGCGTCGGCCCAGTCAGCTCTCTGGCGGACAAGCGCAGCGGGTGGCCCTGGCGCGGGCTTTGGTGATTCGGCCCAAGGTGCTGCTGTTGGATGAACCTTTATCGGCCCTGGATGCCAACCTGCGCCAAGAGATGCAGGCCCTCATCCTGGAGCTGCAGGCGGAAACAGGGGTGACGACGGTGCTGGTTACCCACGATCAAGCAGAAGCCACAGCCATGGCCCAACGCATCGGCCTGATGTTTGAGGGGCAGCTACACCAGGTGGGATCCCCTGTGGAGTTCTATCAGCAGCCGCGCTCCGAGCGCATTGCCCGCTTTTTTGGCGGGGTCAATTTTTTCGATGCGCAGGCGGAGGGTCACCAGCTTCGCCTCAACAACGGGATCCTCTTGAAAAGCGCCGCGCCACTCCAAGGTCAGGTGCGGCTGACGGTGCGCCCGGAACAGGTGCAGGTGCTTCCCCAGCCGCCCGGCTTGGCCGACAATGTTTTCTTGGCCCAGGTGATGGCGGAACGCTTTGCGGGCACCCAGCGACGGCTGACCTTACAAACCCCTTGGGGCAGTCTGCAGGCTTGGGTGGCTCCCCATCAGGTGTTTGCGCCGGGGCAGACGGTGTGGATCCACTTGCCGACAGAGGCTCTGTGGCCTGTGGAGATTGGCGGGGATCCCTCACCCCCGGCCCTTTTCCCAAAGGAAGAGGGGAGAGTATGACTCTAGTCAATGATATGCTGGACTATACTGGAAATAACGTATAGTATGTTCAGCATGGCTGCTTAGTATGGCTAGGTATGTGAAACCGAGAGAAGCGGCGGACTATTTCGGGGTATGTCTCCACACTTTGAGGCGATGGGAACAGAAAGGTTGGATCAAGGCAATACGCACACCATCCGGTAGGGCGAGAAGGTATGACCTCGACAGCTACATCAAAACGCCAAGAAAAGTCAAACGAGTCGTTTTGTACGCCCGAGTCAGCAGCCGAGGGCAGAAGCCAGACTTGGAGAGACAGATTGCAAGGCTGGTTAGCCTCTATCCTGGAGCCGAAGTGGTCGGAGAGATTGGCGGCGGTCTCGACTTCAAAAGACCAAAGTTCCTTGCCTTATTGGAGCGAGTTCGTACAG